>CAINDV010000548.1 GCA_903847485.1 uncultured Verrucomicrobiota bacterium | reverse complement strand
GCTGGAAATGCGCGCCGGGCCGGGGCTGGGGTCGCCGGCGTTGGAGATCGTGATGAACTCCGTGTCGGCGGCGGTCGGCGTGGTGTTGGGATCGGGCGGAT
This sequence comes from uncultured Verrucomicrobiota bacterium, assembly GCA_903847485.1. GTDB lineage: Bacteria > Verrucomicrobiota > Verrucomicrobiia > Limisphaerales > JAJXZI01 > CAINDV01. The sequence continues at coordinate 1,617 of CAINDV010000548.1, read as the reverse complement.
TGCTCAAGGCCGGAGGGAATGGAGGGTGAACGCCGGGTCAGGCGGCGGAGCGGACGGTCAACCGGTTGCGGGCCGGCCGGCGGGTGGCGCTGCGCGGCACGTCCACGCGGAGGAAGCCGTTGAGATACACCGCCTTGGCGCGGCAGAGATCGTAGCCCGGCGGGATGTCATGAACGCTTTCAAACGGCCCGTAACTGATGCTCATCACGAGGAAGTCGCAATTCGGCTCGCGGCAGCCATCAGGCCGCTCGCCGGTGATGCGCAGGCGATTGCCCTCGATGGAAAGCTCCAGGTCTTCGCCTCTCATGCCGGCCAACTCCACCTTGATCACCAGACCGTCCGCCGTCACATAGACATCCGTGTTCGGTTCCCAATGCCCCGGCGCGGAGCTTTCGCTCTCGTCCATCCAGGTGGTTTTGGAAACAAACACCGAAGAACTGATTTTGCTGATGGCCATCTCGGCGGCGAACGTACCGCAGCCCCGCCCGACGTGCAATGGCGGGTCAGCGCATTTTCACAATCACCCGCGGACGCTCGCCCTTCTTCGCCGCATAGACGATGGAACTTCGCTCCACCGTCCGGCCAGCCTGGCAGCCGCAGTGGGTGTCGCGCTGGAAGCTGAACTTGCGCCGACGCCACCGCGCCACTGCGAACGCCAGGGCCGTCGCGGCGACGATGCTCAAGGAAACTTGCTGCTGCCAGTCCATGCCTGGAAGATAGGGCGGCGCGGGGAGCGGAGCAATTGGCAGTGGCCATCCGATTGGCTATTCTCCGGCCATGCCAAACGCTCCCTACCGCCACCAGCACCGCGTCACTTACGCGGAATGCACCGTGGGCAACCACATCTACCACTCCCGCTACCTCGACCTGCTGGAGGCGGCGCGCGGAGAATTTCTGCGGCACCTGGGTCCGACGGTTCACCAGCTTCAACTGGCGGATCGGATCTTCCCGGTCATCGAATGCCGTCTGCGCTACAAAGCCCCGGCGCGCTACGACGACCTGCTAGAGATCGAAGTCTGGCCGACGGCCGTGGAAAAGATCCGGCTCAACTTCGCTCACCGTGTCATCCGGCCCGCCACGGGCACCGTGATCCTCGAAGCAGAAACATTTCACGTCTGCACCAGCACTGCGGAGAAACCCAAGCGCATCCCGGAGGAACTCGCGACGTTGCTCCGGCCGTGGCTGGCCCCGCCGCTGCCGGAATGACGGGGGGGGGCCACGCCAATTCCTCGCATCCATCCCAGCCAGGCTACGGGTCAGGATGTCTGAGCCTGGCTTCGCCTTCCATACTCGACGCGGCCACAAACTGAGCATTTAGCCGGTTACAAAAACGGCGGTGGGGAAGGAAGTTGGGGGCCAAGGTTCTGCCACGACTATGATCCAACTGGAATTCCGGCTCGAAGACCGACCAGCCTTGGCGCGGGAGCGGTTCGAACAATTCGCCAAAGAGGATCGCTCCAAACCCTGTAGGAGCCGACGTGAGGAGGCTTGGTTTTCAGCTTTTCCCAAGCCTCAGACATCCTGACCCGTGAGCACGAATTTCAACGGGGCATGGAAACGAGATGAGTCCAAGCCCGCCGGGTCAGGGGATCCGGCCTAGAGGAAAGACGCGGTTCT
>CAINDV010000547.1 GCA_903847485.1 uncultured Verrucomicrobiota bacterium | reverse complement strand
CTCCGCTCCGCTCCGGCCGGCTTCAGGCCCGCAGGGCCGGGAGTGTCCGCCTTTGCTCGCACGCTTGTCCGGGTTTGCTCGCACACTGTTCGCCTTTGCTCGCAACGCGACAGAAATTTCGGCGAGGGGCACAGTGCCGCGGTTGCGCGTGGCGGGTTTCTGCTTTCTGGCTTCTGTTTTGAAATCAGTCCGACACTTCTTCCACCATCGCCGTTCCGGGACGCGCGGTGCGCCCCAGACGGACTTCCGGCAGCAGAACCAGCGAGCCAGCGAGGATCAGTCCCGCGCTCAACCAGCCGATGGTTGCCAGGGACAGGACGCCTGCCAGTTGGAAGGCCAGCACCGGCGCCACCACCCCGCGCAGTCCGGTAAAGAAGGTATGCACCGACATGTAATCGGCCACGCGTTCGGGCGGGGCGAATTTCGTCACCCACAGACTCCACGCCACATCGCCCCCGGCGATGGACATACCGTAGAGCAACGCGCCCACTACCATGCCCGTCAGCGAGCCGCTGGTGAAGAACGACAGGATGCCCAGCATGAAACCGAAGTTGAGCGTGATGCGCAGCAGGAAGAAATTCATCCGGTCAAACAGCCAGCCCCAGAGCGGATTCAACACCAGCCGGGCCAGGTTGGGCAGCACGCTGGTCAGCAGGGCAATGGCGCCGGCGGTCATCGCCGCTCCGTGCAGGGTGACGCCGTAGTGCGGGTTGGCCAGGTATTCCACCCGCAGCGGCACCATCATGAGATTGCCCAGACCCAGAAACATCCACGCCACCAGCGTCGTCCGAAACACCCGGTCATCCCGCGCAAACCGCAGCGCTCGGAACGGATGCCTGCTGGCACCGGCCGCCACCAGCGCCCGCGACGGCACTTGGGACAAACAAAACGCCGCCAGAACGAACGCCGCCGCAAAACCCGCGAGCAGCCAGCGAAAGTGCTCGATCCCGCCGGTGAAGGCCCAGCCTGGAAAGTTCGCGCTGGTGTTCGACGAGAGCAGCCATCCGCCTGCCTGCGCAAACACTGCAGCCATTGCAATCCGCACCATGAACGTGCGAGAGAAGAGCCAGCCCCGCCGTTGCTCCGGGTAGTTTTCCTGGTACACCTGCGTCAGCAGCGGCACCATCGACGACGAGCAGGCCAGGGCCAGGATTGAGCCGGCCACGAACACCCACAGGCTTGGCAGAAGCGCCATCACCACGAACGTCGCCGCGCCCAGCACCGCCAGGCGCGCAGCCGCCCGTGCGGTTGGCAGGCCGAGCATTTCCACCCGTGCCACCAGCACGGGCGCCAGCAACAGTCCCACACTGGATCCGCCTGCCACCATCGCCTTGGACATCGCGCCCGCCTGGAACCACCGCACGGCGATTAGCATCAGGAAGGTCGAACTGGCGGTTTCCAGCACGCCAGAAGACAGCGCCCGCCACTTTTCGTAGCGGTAAGTTTGCGCGGTGCGTTGTTCGGCGGTCACGGGTGCAGAGTAAGGGCGGGCGGGAAGGCGGGCAAAAGATTCCGCTTGGCCCAAGCGCAACCAGTAGTTCTTTTGACGCTTTCGACGGCGAGAGGCGAAAAGTCCGGAGTCCGGAATCCGAAATCGCGGCCAGGTGCCAGCAGCCAGAGCGAAGGGGCACACCGAGCCAGTAGGTGGTTTCCCGATCGTGTTCGGCCTGCGGCTTGGTTCTCGTGGGCGTAATTCAGACTTCCGACTTCGTATTTTGGACTTTTCGCCTCGCTCCGTCGCAAGCGTCAAAACAAGAATTGCTAAAGCGCAACCGTTCCACCGCAACTGACGCAGCGCTGCCGGCTCAAAACTGCGTCAGGATGGTGTCGGCCAGGTGATCCGTCCAGTCCACCTCGATCTCCTCGACCACCTCGTGCGATTTGGCAAAATCCACCTCGAACAATTCGCTCACGAGGCGTCCGGTGATGCCAGCGTCCGAAGTCGCAACGTTCACTTCGTGGTTCGTGCGAAGGCTGAGCTTGTTGAAGTTCGCGGAGCCAAACGTACACCAACCGTCCGCCACGAGCGCCTTCACATGCGTCATTCCGGGATAAAGATAGACCCGCACGCCGTTGCGGAGGAGGTGATTGGCGATGACGTAATTGCTGCTCTTGCCTCCGCCGAGGTCGTTATTGCTCGGCAACACGACGCGCACATCCAGACCGCGGGCGCGGGCGCGGACCAGTCCGGTGATGACGGCCGAGTCATAGAGATAAGGGTTTTCGAGATAGATGTGATTGCGCGCCTGATTGAGCGAGGCGAGGACCGCCTTGCGAATCTGGATTTCCCCCGGCCGCGTGTAAAGCCGGCGCAACCGCGGCCAGGCGCGAGCAGCCAAAGCGGCATCCTTGGACGGCGAACCGAAAAGCGCCGTGCTCGCGTAGGCGGCGTCACCCAACGCTCCGGCGTGCGCCCAGGCCTTCGCGAAGTCGCGCTGAAACTTCGCCACGATCGGCCCCTCGACCTCGGCCATGAGATCGTGCCATTCATACCGATACTCCCGGCCCAGATTCATCCCGCCCAAGCAGCTCCACCAACCGTCAATCGTCAGCACCTTCGCATGATCAGACGTAAGCCACGGATTCAAAAACGGTCGCACCTGGACTTTTGATCCCCTTTGCAGGTGGTCGGTGATGGAAGCCGGCGGCTTGAAGCCTTCGGGCATCGGCGTGGACGGCGGGTAGCGGGCTGAGGCTTGCGAACTCATCCGGTCGAGGATGACCTTCACGTCCACATCAGCGGAACGCCGCCGGAGTTGGTCGGCAATCCCGACGGCTACATCATCGTTGTCGAAGATGCCGATTTCGATGTGGATGCGGTTGGTCGCTTCCGCGATGCGCTGTTCCAGCACGGGAAAGAACCCTTCGCCATTGATGAGAAACCGCACCGAGCCATAGTCGGATCGTGTGTCCGTCAACTCGTCGAGCCGCGTTTCCCAGGCATGGAGATCCATTGGCGGCGAGTTCGTGATGGGTGGCAGCGGACTTCTCGACGACACCCGCCGCGTCAGCAATCCCGCCAGACTCTGGGCGGCCGTGTTCACCAGGCGCGCACCGGTGGAGAACGGGTTCTTCAACATCGCAACCCCGTGACTCTCCACCGTTATCGAACCGATGGCGGCCAGCGTGGGGATGAACTGCGGCTCGCCGCGCGGATCATCGGCGGTGCGCGGCGGTTCCAACAACACACACAAGCGGCGCGACAAATCCAGCAGCACAAACGCCGTGTCATGCCCGTCGGGCTGTTGCACGATGAGGAATAAATCCTGGCCCGGGTGACTGGCGCGCAGCCGATCCTCGACGAAATGCGCCAGCGCCAAGGCGAATTCCTCGGTGTTGTAGCGCGCCTCCAACACCACCGCCGCGGGTCGGTGGTTGAAGGGCGCGGATTTGATGGCACCGGTCGCCTCGCGAAACAAGACGATCTCCGTAGCCAGCGTCTGCACGTAAATGCCGTGCCCCGGCGTCTTCGGCGTGAACTGCTCGGCAGCTTCGGTCGCAAAGTGCGCCCAGGCATTTCGCGGCACGACCACCGCCTCGCGCCAGGATCCATCTGGCTTTGGCAATCTGGGCGGCGTCCGGTCGAACTTCAGCTCCGCCGTCTGGTAGGCATAGCCGCGGCCTTTGATGAGACTCTTCTTCCAATCCGCCACAAAGACCACGCGGCCAGTGACGTTGGTATAATGAATCCGGATATTGTCCCCTTTGGCAAAAGCGCGCGGCGGGGCGAACTCCTTCGCCTCCTCCAGTTCCGCCGCCGTGCGCGCCTTCTGCGGCGGTGTGGCGGCGGAAAGCCAACCCATGCCGCCAAGCAGCAGCCCCACCGTCACCAACCGTGCGGCGTGTTGCATGGAATGAATTCCAAAAGCCATGAGCGGACGCAAGCTACGAACCGCCTTGCGCCAGTGTCAAACGGGAAGCCGGATCCGGCGGTCAATGGGCGCGGACGGCGCGGCAAACTCAGACTTGACGCCGAGGGCAATACGGCCCCAACGTCCGCGGCATGAAGAAAACGAATTCAGATTCTTCGCTGAGAAACAAGGGCGCGGCGGGCGTCGCCAGTCGTACTGCCGATTGGGCGCACACCGGCAGATGGGTCTGGCTCTCACTCAGCCTGGCATTATCTTTGTCCGGCGCAGAGGTGAAGCTCCAGGTGCCCGATTTGCCCACGGAGGCGGGCAAGAGTGTGGCCATTGGCCTGGCCGGACTGCCCAGCGGGGCGAAGAAAATCGAGTTAGTGCGGGTGCCCGGACGCGGCAGCGTCAGGCCGCTCTTCATGGGCAAATACGAAGTGACACAGGGCCAGTATGAGGCGGTGGTGGACAAGAACCCGAGCCACCCCAAGACTGGGCCGGACTATCCGGTGGAAACCGCAAGTTGGTACGACGCGAAAGAGTTCTGCCGCCGACTGACGATGAGTTTGCCGGACAAGCTCAAGGGCCAATACACGTTTCGGCTGCCGACGGACGCCGAGTGGAGTGTGGCGGTGGGGCTGCCGGAGGAGAGCGGCTACACGCCCGCGGAGAAGGACGAAGAAATCAAAGCCGTGTATCCCTGGGGCACGCGATGGCCGCCGCCGAACAAGGCGGGCAATTATGACGACTACAGCAGCGCGAAGATACCGGGCTTCGCGGATGGCTTTGACCGTACTGCCCCGGTCGGGAGTTTCGCCGCAAATCAGTTTGGCCTGTACGACCTGGGCGGCAACGTATGGGAGTGGTGTGAAGATTGGTATGACGACAACGATGAAGGCCGCGTGTTGCGGGGCGGGTCCTGGTTCCTCTCTGAGAGGCGCGGCTTGCTTTCGTCGTTTCGCAACTATCGCGCGCCCGACTTTCGGGACTCCAACATCGGTTTCCGAGTGGTATTGGTGGTGGGCGGGTCCATTCGGTAGGTGGCTGGTTCTTGGCCCTTAACCGGCGAACGCAGCGCGCCGAAGATTTTCCCGTGTAACGCGGACTGCTGTTCGCCGCCCACTTTTCCCCCAACCCGCAGCATCGCGCTGGGCCGCCCGGCGAGGGACCCGGGCCGACCGAAACTGCGTCCGGCTTGGCAGGCCGGAGCTACTGATCCGGCGTGCTCGACTCACATCTGCTCGACGGTTTCGATGCCGAGGATTTCCAGGCCTTGCTTGAGGACGCGTGAGGTCAGGTCGCAGAGCGCCAGCCGGCTGCCGCGGGTCGGCTCGTCGGCCTTGAGGACCGGGCAGGTTTCGTAGAAGCGGGTGAAGCCGCCAGCCAGGTCGTAGAGGTAATTGCAGAGGTAGTTGGGCCGGTATTCCTCCGCCACGGCTTCGAGCACCAGGCCGAAGTTCAGGAGTTGTTTGGCGAGCGCGATTTCCTCCAGCGCAACCAACACCACCGCCTGAACTTCGGACTTCGGACTTCGGACTTCGGACTTCCGAAAGATGCTGCGAATCCGCGCGTAGGCATATTGCAGGTAAGGCGCGGTGTTGCCGGAGAGCGCCAGCATCTTGTCCCAACTGAACACGTAGTCGCTCTGGCGATTGGGCAGGAGATCGGCGTATTTCACCGCGCCGAGGCCGATGACGCGGGCGATTTCCTTCCGCTCGGACTCCGGCAAGTTCGGATTCTTCTCGGTGACGACTTTGAGCGCGCGTTCCTCGGCTTCGTCGAGCAGGCCGGCGAGCTTGACGGTTTCGCCGGAGCGCGTCTTGAAGGGTTTGCCATCCTCGCCGAGGATCGAGCCGAACCAGACATGGGCCAGTTTGATGGGAGCTTGCCAATTGCCAATGGCCAATTGCCAATTGCGAAACGCGGCGAAGATTTGCTGAAAATGAAGCTGCTGCCGGCCGTCGGTCACGTAGATGACTTCGGCGGGGTGCCAGGTTTCCAAGCGGTGGGCGAGGGTCGCAAGGTCGGTGGTGGCGTAGTTCGCCGCGCCGTCGCTCTTCTGGACGAGCGCGGGGTGTTCCTTGAGCGCCGGGAGGTCGTCGAAGAACACCACGATGGCCCCTTCGCTTTCCCGGGCGAGGCCCCGTGCGACGAGGGCGGCGACAACGGCTTTGAGGCGGGGGTTGTAGAAACTTTCGCCGAGCGTGAAATCAAACGTGACGCCGAGCCGGCCGTAGATCGTGTCGAACTGGTGCTGCGAGAGCGCGATCATCTCGCGCCAGAGGCGGAGATTTTCCGCGTCGCCGGCCTGGAGCTTCACGAGTTCCTGGCGGGCGTCTTCGAGCGTCGCCGACGTTTCCTTGCACTCGGCGCTGACTTTTTTGTAAAGGCGCTCCATCTCCGCGATAGGATCGCGGTCAAGCGTGGCGCGGTCGAGGTCACGTTTCCAGCCGAGCAGCAACATGCCGAACTGCGTGCCCCAGTCGCCAAGGTGGTTGTCGGTGACGACGCGGTGGCCGAGCAGGCGGAAGAGGCGCGCGAGGCAATCGCCAAGGATGGTCGAGCGGATGTGGCCGATGTGCATCGGCTTGGCGACGTTCGGCGAACTGAAGTCAATGACGATGGAGCGCGGCTGGGCGGCCCGGGAGAAAAACATATGCTCGCCGCGCACAGCGGACTCCAGAGCGGACGTTAGTGTAGCAGGCAGAAGGCGGAAGTTGAGAAAACCAGCCCCGGCGATTTCCACCCGCCCGCACAGATCGGCCATGTCGAGCTTGGCGAGCACCTGCTCGGCGAGCGCGCGAGGATTCATCTTGCGCGCCTTGGCCAGGCCCATAAGCGCGGCGGTCTGGTAGTCACCAAACCGGAGGTCGGCGCAGGGCCGAACCTGGAGCGTGGCAGGATCGGCGTCCGGGAGGACAGCGAGCACAGCGGGCTGGAGCCGCTGTTCGATGAGGCGATACGGGAGCATGGGAAAAGCAGGTGGCTGGGGCCGGCGGCAGCGGCGGGTGCCGCCGGGCGGGCTATTTCGGGCCTTGGCCGCGGATGATCCGCAGCATGGTCTCGGCGTCCGTGGCGTTTTCGAGGGCCTGTCGGAATTCGCTTCGATGGAGCAGCTTGGCGATGTTGGCAAGGGTGTGGAGGTGCTTCTGAAACTGGCCCTGGGGAACGAGAAAGAGCACGACCAGATGGACGGGTTGGCTGTCGAGCGCGTCGAAGTTGACGCCGGTCTTGGAGCGGCCCAAGGCCCCGACGACCTCGCCGATCAGGTCGGTGGAGGCGTGCGGAATGCCGATGCCAAACCCGATGCCTGTGCTCATGGAGGCCTCGCGCTTCTTGACGACCGCCGCGATGGCTTCCTTGTGCGCGGCTTGAATTTTGCCGGTGGTCACGAGGTTCTGAATCAGCTCGTCAATCGCTTCCCAGCGGTTGACCGCGCTTAATTCGGTCAGGATCTGTTCTTTGCTTAAAATGTCGCCGAGGTCCATAGGGACAAACGGAAAGCTGAATTTCGTCTGAATCAGGGCCGCATATCAAGACTGAATTCAGCGACTATCGCGTAGTTTTCAAAACAGGAATGTTTTGGAGTTAGCAAAACAGGAATGCTCATTGGGGCCGATTGGTGAAGATCAGCACGGGTTTTGGTTTGGGATCGGGCGCCGCCGCCAGGACGG
>CAINDV010000546.1 GCA_903847485.1 uncultured Verrucomicrobiota bacterium | reverse complement strand
TGTGATGCCGTCAGACCTTGTCGCGCCATGAAATCGAGGCTGCGTTCAACCGCCGGATGCGGAAAACCGCACGTCCGGTGGTGTGGGAGGGTGCCGGGGCGCAATCCCCGGCACCCGACCCGATCAGGAGCGCGCCGTTCCTGTAGGCCGGGTCCCCTGACCCGGCGAACTTGGACTCAGCTCGTTTCCTTGCCGGTTAAGGATTTGTACTCACGGCTCAGGAGTTCTGCTTCTGTTTGCGGTTTTTTCACCTACACCGCACTTTCGTAAAACGGATGAGGATTAGGTATGCAGCCTGAGGTTCAATTCTGGGCGAAGACGACACCCGACGGTGAGCCGGGAATTTCGGTCCACGACCATTGCCTGAAAGTCGGCTGCGTGGCCGAAGCCCTCCTTGCCACTCTGCCACCACCCATTAAGGCGCTCCTGCCCAGCGGTTCCGCCACCCTCGCCGCCTTGCACGATGTTGGTAAAATCACCATCGGGTTCCAGGCCAAGTGCTTGGCGTGGCTCAAATCAAGCGCCAGACCGCTATGTTCCGACGGCAAAATTGCGCTTTCCGTGGCGGACCACGCGCTGGTCAGTCAGCGCTTCTTGCAGCAACTACCAGCCTTTGCCGCCAATCGCCTATGGGCGGTAGCCGTCGGTGCCCATCATGGCCGGCCAAAGGGGAGAAAAGTGGACCCAGCCAACCCGTTCGAGGCGCTTCGAGAAGAGTGGGCGCAAGGCCATCGCGAGAACCTTCTGCTGCAACTGGAATCCGTGTTTGGAGCGTTTCCTACTACTCCGCCGGACCCGCGCCTCTATCCTCACCACTCCGACCTCTGGCTTCTTGCTGGCCTCGTCACCGTGGCCGACTGGATCGGCTCCAATGAAACCTGGTTCTCTCCGCAAACGGTTTTGAGCCAGACGCGGCCCGCCGGCAGGCAGGCGAAGCGCTCCGTCAGATTGGCTGGCCGGTGGCAAACTGCGACTGACCGGATTTTCCGCCGCGTTCGCCTCGCGACCGGGCAAAACCTTTACTCCCAATCCGCTTCAACAGGCCGTCGCCGAGGCCTCGCGCACACCCGGCGTCATCATCGTCGAAGGTCCAATGGGCTGCGGCAAGACCGAGGCCGCGCTCTTCGCGGCGCAGCAACTCATTGCGGCCAGCCAACAGCACGGCCTCTATTTCGCCTTGCCCACCCAGGTCACCAGCTACCGGATTCACCGGCGCATTGAGCGGTTCCTGCGCGCCACGCTGCAAGACGAAGTCGCCTTACGTTGGCACTTACAAGGCTTGGAAAGAACCGCCCATTTTACGGATGCGAAGTTGGCGGCGAACCCCAGTTCGCCGCTACGCGGACGACGCGGCAGCGGCGGCAGCGGATAAATGCAAGGTGCCGGCTGAAGTAACGGGCGGCTGTCAATTGTCGGGCCTGACCGCCATGACCTCGTCATGACTCCTTCACACCCACTCCGCGCACAGCAGTTCCGCTTGCGCGAGCACCGTTTTCACGGCCTCTTCCTGCAAGTCCGGCGGGTAGCCGTGTTTGTTCAGGATGCGCTTCACCATCACCTTGATCTTGGCGCGGGCGCTTTCGCGGAGGGTCCAGTCGATGGTGACGCTCTTCTTCACTTGGGTAATGAGTTCGGCGGCGATCAGCTTGAGCTTGTCGTCACCCATCGCGGTCTTCGCGGAGTCGTTCGCGGCGAGGGCGTCGTAGAAAGCCTTCTCGTCATCCGTCAACCCCATCTCTTTGCCGGCTTTGGTCGCTGCATCGAGGTCCTTGGCGAGTTTGATCAGCTCCTCGATGACCTGCATCGTCGAGATGGCGCGGTTGTGGTAGGCGTTAAGCGTCTTCTTGAGCTTCTCGCTGAAGACCTGGCTCTGCACGAGGTTCCGTTTGGAGCGCACCTTGAGCTCGTCCTTGAGCAGCTTCTCCAGCAGCTCAGCAGCGACGTTCTTGTGCTTAAGGCCGCGCACTTCTGCAAGAAATTGGTCGCTCAGGATGCTGATGTCCGGCTTCGGCAATCCGGCGGCGGTGAAGACGTCGATCACCTGGCCTTCGGTGGTGATGGCC
>CAINDV010000545.1 GCA_903847485.1 uncultured Verrucomicrobiota bacterium | reverse complement strand
AGTTGGCTGCGCCGGTAGGCGGTTAGAATCTGATCTCGTTGCGCCTGTGTCGGGCACTTGCGGACGGCTCGTGTGATCGGCATGCCACACTTTTGCAGAAAAACCGGACGCCCGACTAGCCGCCGTTCGTAACACGGATACGGTCGTGTGGCGAGCCACCTCCTGAGCGACGAATTCGTTTGGCACGTAGATTTCCGTCCGGCGGCGGTCCAACTCGCCGTGCTCGTCCACTACGCCGTCCATCGCCAGCACGATGGCCGCGCCGACGTGGCGGCTGCCAGCGATCTGCTCCGCGATGCGTCGCACGACGACACCGTCGCCTTCGGTCAGCACTTCCGCGCGGGTGGTGCCAAAGCCTTCCAGGTAGAGACCGAACTTCCAACTGTTGCTGATGGCCGGCGAGACGAAGCATCCGCTGCCGCCCGCGCCGACGCCAGCAACGTGGCAGTGCATGTCGAGCAACTGCGCTTCTGGCAGCGGCTCTGGCTCGAGATAGGGGCCACGGAAGAACAGGCAACAACCAGTCACCGCCACCACCGACAGCATCAGGAGCAGGAGGAAAAGTTTCTTTAGCCACGGATTAAACACAGATGAAACACGGAAAGGCCTTCCCGTTTCCAATCCGTGTTTGGTCCGTGTTTCATCCGTGGCCAAGTTGGGCGGGTCAGCTTTCACGTCAGCAGCTTTTGTAGCTCGCGGTGGTTCGTCTTGCCGGTGCCGAGCTTCGGGATTTCCTTCACGGTGATGACCTCGCGCGGCACACAGAGATTGGTCAAGCCCTTGGCTTTCACGGCTTCGCGGATTTGCGCCAGCGTCAGGCGCGGTTCGTTGGTGACGGCGATGAGCTTTTCGCCCTTCTCTTCGTCGGGCCGCGCTATGACCGCCACCTGGCAACGCAATCCGAAGTCCGGGAACGCCCCCGCCAGCGCGTCCTCGACGGCCGTGAGGCTCACCATCTCGCCGCTGACCTTGGCGAAGCGTTTCAGCCGGCCGAGAATGTGGACGAAGCCGTCGCTGTCCACGGACACGATGTCGCCGGTGTCGTACCAGCCGCCAAGCGCGAGGAACTTCGCGTTGGCGTCGGGATTGAGATAGCCCTTCATCACGTTCGGCCCGCGCACCAGCAGGCGACCGCCCTCGGCGACGCCTTCGATTGCTTCGAGCTTCCATTCCAAATCCGGCAGGAAGCGCCCAGCGGAGCCGCTCTTGCACTGGAGCGGCGTGTTGAGGCAGATGCCGGGGCTGCACTCGGTGGCACCGTAGCCTTCGAGCACGCGCACACCGAAGCGCTGCGCCCAATACACCGTCGTGGCTTCCTGCACTTTCTCCGCGCCAGCGAAAAGGTAGCGCAACGCGTGGAAGTCGTAGGGATTCGCCTTGCGAGCGTAGCCGTTGAGGAAGGTGTTCGTGGCCAGGAAAACCGTCGTGTCGCGCTCGTAGAGCACCGTCGGCACCACCCGATAATGCAGCGGCGAAGGATACAGGAAAGTGAACGCGCCGCGAATCAGCGGCAGCAGCGCGCCGCCGGTCAGGCCGAAGCTGTGGAACAGCGGCAGTGCGTTAAAGAACCGCTCCTTATCCGTCATGTCGGCGATGGCGAGCATCTGCCGGATGTTGGCGAGGAGGTTGCGGTGCGTCAGCGCGACTGCCTTGGGCACGCCTTCCGAGCCGCTGGTGAAAAGCACCACCGCCGTCGTCTCCGGTGTCGTCGCTGCCGGCACGGAGAACCGCTTGAAGCCGAGCGCCACGCCGAGTTTCTGCGCCGCGCCGATGCCGGTGCGAATGTCTTCGAGGTAAATGAATTTGATGCCGGCTTCCTCCAGCGGCGCGAGGTTAAGTTTCGCCCGCGTCACGAAGAGTCGGGAAGTGACGACGCGCTTGGCCCCGGCGATTTCGCAACACGAGCGCATCACCGCCGGGCCGGTGGTGTAGTTGAGGATCGCGGGCACTTTGCCGAGCGACCACAGTGCCAGCAGGGACACGGGCAGGGCGTTGGCGTTCGGGAGCAAGACGCCGATGTGCTCATCGCCGCCCAAGCCCGGAGCTAGCACTCCGGCCAGGAGCGTGGAACCTTGCATGAGCCGCCGGTAAGTGAGCTTGCGCTGCACGTCCTCCAGCGCCACGTGGCTGGCGCGGCGGCGGGCGGTTTCGGCGATGGCCGCTGGCACGGTGGCCGGGCCAAACGCCATCTCGACGCGGAACTCTTGCTCCACCATGCGCTGGCGCAGCCAACTGGTTAGCTGCCCGCGCGCGGCGGTATTGGAAACGTGCGCCAGTTGGGGCGGCGTGAGGAGTTCGCTGAAGTGGACGGAAAGGCGCGGGAACCATTGTTTCTGGTCGGGATTCTTCGAGAGTGGCAGCCATTTCGCGCCGCGCAAATAGGCGGTGATGACCTTCGCGCCGGTCTTGTGCAGCAGAAAACCCGTGCCGTCGTAGAGCTTCATCAGCGAGCCGGTGCGCGACATGCGGCCCTCGGGAAAGAGCACGAGCCGGCCGCCCTTTTGCAGAAATTCCGCCATAGCCCGTGCGGCGTAAGGCGATAGCGGATCCACCGGAAACGTCCGCCGGCTGGTCATCAGCCAGCGATGCACCGGCGAAGTCTCGGCCGTCCTGGAAGAGGTGACGAATTTCCAATCGTTGTCCAGGCAGACGCCGAGGAAGATCCAGTCAAACCAGGAGAGGTGATTGGGCAGCAGCAGCACCGGGCCGGGCGTCTGGACCACGGTTTCGTTGAAGGCGCGGAAGCCGAACAGCAGCCGGCACAGGGCGCGAAGAAGCATGATGCCTAGACCGGGTCTGGGGGATTGAGAGATTGAGTTCATGGGGTAGAACGATCAGTTCATTGATGGAGGCTCTGCTGCGGGTCTTGGTTTACCGATTGGCGTCGCGGCGCTGCCCGCAGTTGCCGGAGCGCCGGCCTCCGGCGTTCCGCGCACTGAAACCGCTTCGGCACCGACGACCTGGGGATCCAATTCCTTCGGTGCAGCATTCGGTTCGGCTGGGCTGGCGTGCAGCTCCTTCATCCACTCTTCCATCTTCTGCTTCGCCGCCCACACGGAGCGGGTCGCAAATTCCCGGAGTGGTTTCGTGTAGGTTGCCAGGCAGTTTTCCATGTCAATCACCTGGACGAGGAATTGAACTTCCGGCGAATAGTCGGGATACCATCCCAAATCAATGGCGAGAGAACAGCGCGACGAAGTGACGAAGATCATCTCTTCGTTGAGGTCTTTCCAACTTAGACCAAACGGTGGGTCGTCAGAGGACAGAAGGCGTCCCGACAGATAGTCCTTTTCGGTGTTCCAGCCTTCGGGACAGTCGAGCAAGAAGAGCCGGGGGCAAGGCGCGGCTTCTTGCCGAACAGGTTTGGTCAGAGATGGCGCAGGGATCGCCTTCGCTCTCGCAAAATGCAGCCCCACGCAGGCGGCGAGAATCAGCGCCGTCACCGCCACGCAGAGCGGCGCGAGCCAACGGTCCAGCGGCAGCCGGCCCGGCGCAGACAGCGCGAACTGCCCGGCGAGAACAGCGGCGTCACCAGGAAACGGCGCGGTGGCGAGGACGTGCCCGGACGACGCGATGTTCTGCGAAATGCCGGAGCTGGCCAGGCGGAAGATCGGCACGCCGTATTCGGCGGCACGCACCGGAGCGATGCGGGCGTGCAATTCGTGCTGGTCCCGGCCCCAGGTTTCCACGTCCATCGTCGGGCAGATAATGGCTTGCGCGCCCTGGCGGATGAGTTCATCCGTAACCCGCGTGTAGCTCAGATCGTAGCAGATGCACAGGCCGATCTTGCCCCACGGCGAATCCCAGAGCCGTTGCTCCCGCGCCGGCAGACCGTCCTTGAAGAACTGGATCGGGACACACTTCACCTGGCGGAAAACGATTTCGCCGGTGGGGCCGATGACGAAGGCGGTGTTGAAGAAGTTGGTTCCTTGCGTTGGCTCCTGGCCGCCGACGATCAGGTGGCGGCGGTTGGTCCGGCACCAGCCCTTGATCTTTTCCGGCACGGGTTCGGTGAACGTATATTCGCAGAGCACCACAAGCTCGGTTTCCGGATGCTGGCGGAGCAAGTCGTTCAAGCGCAGCAGCACGGTCGCTTCGGTGGGAAATTCCATCTGAATCCCAGCGATGGTCACGACAGCGGTGGCCGGACGGCCCTTCGGAATCTCGCTGTGCAGGCCCCAGCCAAAGAAAAGTCCGAAGCAGAGCACCCCGCCGATGCTGCCGAATACCGCCGATTTCCGCCACGCCAACTCGCTGCCGCACAGGATCGCCATCAGCGCGAAGCCGAGGCCATAGACGCCGAGCGGATGGATGGGCATCAGCCACGGCTCGTTGGCGAAGGCGTAGCCGACGTTCAGCCAGGAAAAGCGCAGGTAGTAGAGCTCGCTGCGGAAGTATTCGAGGCCAGTCCAGACGAATGGAATCGCCACCCAGCCCCACGCCGGTCCGAGGCGGCGCAGGCAGAGCCGCGCCAGCGCGACGAACAGCCCGATCCAAAACGCATACACCAGCCACAGCACGCAAGCCGCCACGGAGAAAATCCGCCAGAAGAACGCCAGCCGCACCGCGGCGATCAGCAGGCCGACCGCCAAGCCCGGATAGAACGCCTTGCGCCAAGTCTCGGTGCGAGCCAATCGTAGCAACGCGGCGAGATAGACGAGGATCAGCCAGTTCGTGGTCGCTGAGGCGTAGGCCGCGTGGAAGGCGGCTGCCGCCACGAGCACCCAGACGAGGATGGCAACGATTCCGGTTCCGTTTGCCAGCCAGGAACCGCCGGGACGCCCCGCAGATTCAGCAACGCCCACAGGACCGGGAAGACCTTGTATTCCATCAGCGGACGTCGCCGAATCAGCGGGAATCTGCTCGGCAGGGACATCCGACGGCCCGTTTGGGATTTCGGGCTTCGGATTTCCTTCGGATTTCGGATTTCGGATTTCGGATTTCATCTTCCCCTCCCGCCCGGCTTCATTCCACCGCCCCACCCAACCGTGTCGGTGCCAGTTCGGTGTCGCGTTTCAGGTGTTTCATTCCCGCCAGCCAGAACCCGCCGGCCACCACGAACATCACGCCAACTACCGTGAACGCGGTCTCCATTTTGTACCGGTCGCTGATGATCCCGATAAGAACCGGCGAGATGACGTCGCCGAAGGCATGGATAACGAAGATGTTCAGCGCGAAGCCGGCGGCGCGGATGCCGGGGGGCGTGACGTTGGCCAGGATAGTGTTGGACGGACCGGTATTGAAGAACAGACAGAAGCAGGTGATGAACAGCCAGACCCAGAGCATCGAGAAGCTGCCGTCCATCGGGAAGCTGGCGTACACCGTGAGCAGCATGAAGGGAAAGCCGATCAGCATTGCCAGGCCAGACACCAGGAAGTAGGAACCGGGAATCCGGGCACGCAGCTTGTCCCCGACCCAGCCGCCCAGCAGCGTCGCCGAAAGCCCCGCCACCACGGTAATGGCCCCGAAGATCGTCTTGACTGCCTCCGGGTGACCGGGCTTGTTACTAAGGTAGTAGGCCATCCAGAACGCGATGCCGCCGATGGCGAAAGTCATCGCCGTCATGCCCAGCGTGCAGAAGACGTAGGAGGGCGTCCGCAAAAACACGAGGTAGGTGCGCCAGTTCACCTTGGCGGTGCGGGCACCGGCCCCCAAATCCGCCTGGCCGCGGGGCGGTTCCTTCATGAAAAAGCTCCACAGCCCCAGCACGAGGCCCGGAATCACCACGATGTAGAACGCCCAGCGCCAGCTTTCGGCGTGGATGCCGAGCGTGCGTTCGCCCCAGGCACCGATGCTTGAGCGCGCTACCAGGTCGCCGATCACAAAGCCCAACGCGCTGCCGACCGGGATGGCCATGTAGAACCATGCCAGCACTTGGCCGCGCATCTTCACCGGGTAGAGATCCGAGATCAGCGCCGGCGCCACCGGCCCATAAGCCGCCTCGCCGACGCCGACGAAACAACGGGTGAGCAGCAGCGCGAAGAAGCCGCCCGCCAAGCCGCTGGCACCGCTGGCCAGACTCCAGAGGAGCACGCCGACACCCACCAGCGCCCACCGGGAGTAGTGCTCCGCCAGTCGGCCAAACACCGGCGCGCCGATCATGTAGACCACCATGAACGCCATGCCGAGCACGCCGATGAGTGCCAGCTTCGGCTGGAAGCCCAGGTGCGTGGCGCACCAATCCTGTAGGTTTTGCAGGAACGGGGAAGCGTTGCCACCCGTCTTGGGGAACAGGCTCATTTCAATGAAATCCACCACCGCCGCCAGCACCTGGCGGTCAATGTAGTTGAACAGATTGATGAGCAGCAGCAGCACCAGCGCCGAGCGTGCGCCCGGAAACGGCGTGGAACGACCGGTGTCGGAGGAGGAGGCAGGGATGGTATTCATAGGAGGTTCGGGTTTGAGGTGATCGGAGGCGAGTGTCGGGGTAAAATGGTTTTAGGGCTTTCAGGCGTGGGTCAACTTGCGGGCGGTCTCCAGTGCAGCGGCGGTGCGCAGGGCGTTTTCGGCAATCCGGGCGAAATCCTTCGCCAGTTCTCCGGCACGGCGCTCGGACATATCCGCCAGCAACCGTTCGGCGCCGGCGTAGTAGCCGGGCAGGATTTCGCGGACGAGCTTGTCCCCGGCCTTGGTGAGCACCACGCGGTAGGCGCGGCGGTCACCGGCAACTTCCTGGCGTTCGACCAAGCTGCGCTGCTCCAGGCGGTCCACCAGGCCCGTGAGGTTGGACCGGTGCATGATCAGGAAGCGGCTCAACTCGCTCTGGGAGAGGCCGTCCGGGTGCAGGTGGAGCAGATTCAGGATGTTGAACTGGCTGGGGCTGAGGTCCCAAGTCTCGAAGAACACGCGGCTGGCATTCCAGAGCGTGTCCGCGGTCTGGAGCAGTTGCAGCACGGCGCGGTAACGGGGACTGCGGGCATCGGACGTTGTTGTCATGGCAACGGTTTAGCATACGACTGTTGAAATGTCAACATATAATTTGGCGAGGCGTCGGGGGCTGGTCCACAGTTTGGCGCGCGCCCATCCCAGCCGCAGCCACCTGCCCTTGCCCGCCAACGCCCGAACGCGCCCGCCGAGCACGGCCGCCGTCAGGTTTGCCCGCCGCAAAAAAAAGTGGCGCAGCAGCGCCGCCCCGCCGCAGTTCACGGCCGCTGAGCCAATCCGAAAGGAACTGGGAGATTCCCCCCGTCAGGCTGGCTGTCCGCGCGGCCGCGAGAGGCACGAGAGCACCGCGCAAAGCAGGAGAAACAAGGCGACGATGGAAACAATCTGAAATGGGAAATCAAACCGCGCATGGACCAGACAGCCGCCCAGGGCGCACCAAGTTAGCAGCACGAAATACTTCTCGCCGGGCAATCCGCCTCGCGTGAACCAGCGCCCCATCGCCAACGCCAGCGCCGCCAGCAACAGCCCCAGCCCCAGCCAGCCAAAAGTGATCCGCGTCTCCAGCCAGTCGTTGTGCATCTGGGCCAGGGAGTCCTCGTCGTGGGAAGGCATGTAGAGCCGGAACAGGTTGCGGAAGGTGCCGGGACCGAGGCCATAGAGCGGCGCATCCGCCGTCATCCGCTGGCCCGCGTAGAACAGCGCCTCCCGCTGTTCATAGCCCTGCTCCACCAGTTCCATCCGCGGCCCCAATTCCTCCCAACCTAGCAGCACGCCCAAACCCACGGAACCAGCCAGCAGCGTCAGCAGCGCCAGCTTCAGCCCCCAGGCACTACGCCACAGGGCGAGGCCCAGGACGCCCAGGGCGAGGAGGGTCAACCCGCCCATGATGATGGCCCCGCCGCGGCTGGTTGAGACGATCGGGCACACCGCCATGAGCAACATGCAGGATACCAGCAAATGCCCTGGCCGCCCGCGCCCCGGTCCCGGCCCGCGCCGTCGCGCCGCCCGCTGATACGTCCACCACAGCCCCAGCGTTACGGGCCAGATCAGGTTGAAATACTGGGCGGCGTTGGCCCGGTAGGCGTAGGGGCCAAAGAAACTCACGGCCTCCTTGTTGACCCGCGGCTCCAGGAGCCAGAGCAGTTTCTCCGATCCGCTCACCCGCTGCGCAATGCTCTGGATGGCCAGCAGGGCACCATTCACGCTTAAAATCCACAGCAACACTCGGACGCGCCGAGGCAGCCACGAATCCTCGTGCCCGGTGCCTGCGCCGGCTTCCCCATGCCCCGGGCGCGGGCGGGTCGGCGGCGGATGCAGAATCCAGTCACGCACCGCCCAGAAGAATCCCGCCAGCCCCAGGTAGATGGCAAACGCCCGCCAACTGCGCTCCTGGTCAAAACTGTGCGGCAGCCAACTCAACGAATCGCGGTAGGCCATACTCCAGCTTCCCGGCTGGAGCACGACGCGCGCATTCCAGGCGCTGATCAGCATGTAAAGCAGCAGCAAGCCGCTGACCCAGACGAGGCCGGCATCCATCCAATTGCGATGCTGGGAGCGGTCCCGCCAGAGCGCGGGGCGGCGGCGGCGCAGCGCTAGCTTCAGCAGCAGCAGTCCGCCTAGCGTGTAGCCCAAGACATTCTGCACGGCAATCGCCCACGGCGGCGTGCAGCCGAAGCTCCATGGTCCCCAGAGGATTACCGCGCCAATGAGCAGGCCAGATAAACCATCCAGCCAACGATACAGCCAGCGTCCGGGCGGGAGACCGGCGGCGTGGGTGCGGCGGGGAACAGAGGGAGAGTTCATGGTCAAGGAGCGGGGGGAAAAGCGGAAAGCGAAAAGCGGAAAGCGGAAATGGGGCGGGCGGCGGGCGGCACGTCAGAGGGGTGGAACTGACGACTTTCGGTCCTTAACCAGCATTCCGAAATCCAAATGACGAATGACGAATGACGAATGAATGACGAAGTCCCAAGCACCAAACCCGCTGTATCCCCGATTAGACTCGCAAACCGAATTTGGCCGCGAAAGAACACAAAGAACACAAAGAAAGACGGGCGATTCCTAAAGGGAGAAGGAACGTCTGATTTTTCCCCGCTGAAATGACCCCTCGGCTTCTCTCTTTGCGCTCTATGCGTTCTTTCGTGGCCATTCAATTTCGGAGTTCGGGTTAGTCGGAGCGCAAGGCCCGACACCAAACTGACCCGTCGGAGGCACCGGTTCGTCATTCGGGTTTCGGCCTTCATTCGTCATTGGAGCTTCGCAATTCGGCCTCAGTTTTTCTGCCTCCAGAAACGGCAGGAGGCACGCCGCTACCCGGCTCCATTCCCACCGATCCGTTTCGGGGTTCCGGCCGGGGGCAGGATTGTCTCGGGGCGGGACGGATGGTATTCGGGAATGATCCGCTGGAGAGCCTCTCGCAGGTCGTCGGGCTGGCTGTGGGGAAGCTGGGAGCGGAGGGACTCGAACTGCGTGCGGAGCTTGGCTAGAGCCGTGGGGACACACTTGAGCCGCTTGATCCGGGGATGTGTGGTGGCGGCGTGAATGGTCCCGTCGTAGGCCAGTTCCTCGAAGAGCTTTTCGCCCGGACGCAACCCCGTGAAGACAATCTCAATATCCCGATCCGGCTCAAATCCGCTGAGCTTGATCATCGTCCGCGCCATGTCGGCGATTTTCACCTGGCTGCCCATTTCCAGCACGAAAATCTCCCCGCCCGTGCCCAGCGCGAAACTGTGCAGCACCAGCCCCACCGCCTCCGGGATGGTCATGAAATAGCGCACCACCTCCCGGTGCGTCACCGTTACCGGGCCGCCCTCGGCGATCTGTTGCGTGAAGATAGGCACCACGCTGCCGGATGACCCCAGCACGTTGCCGAAGCGCACGGCAATGAATTTGGTGCGCTCCGGTTGCGCGTGAAACAGCCCCTGGAGATAGAGTTCCGCCAGCCGCTTGGTGGCCCCCATCACGCTGCTGGGATTCACGGCCTTGTCGGTGGAAATGAGGACGAAATGCTCCACGCCCTGCGCTTGGGCGAGTTCGGCCAGGGCGGCGGTACCGAAGGCGTTGTTCTTGATGGCCTCGCCGGGCTGCCGTTCCATCATGAACACATGCTTGTGGGCCGCCGCGTGGAAGATGACCTGGGGCCGGTGTTCCGCCAGCACGGACTTCATCCGGGCCTGGTCCACTATGTCCGCCACGAGCGGCAGGATGATCGCCTCGTGGCCCAGCTTGATCAATTCCTGTTCAATGAGGAACAAGTGTCCCTCTGCCTGCTCCACCAGCAGCAGCCGCTGGGGTCCGAGCCGGGCGATCTGCCGGCACAGTTCGCTGCCGATGCTCCCGCCCGCCCCGGTGACCATCACCACGCGGCCCGCCAGCAGCGGTTTGACGTCGTCCAGTGGCAACTCCACCGGGTCGCGACCCAGCACGTCCTCGATATTCACCGGCCGCAACCGGCTGACCCGGACCTGGCCGGAGGCGAGTTCCCCGACGCTGGGGACGCGCACCGTCCGCAGCCCCGTCTTCTGCGCCAGTTCTGCCACTTCCCGAATCCGCTTCCCCGTGGCCAGGGGCATGGCAATGACGATTTCCTCCAGCCCGAACTTGGCCTTCCATTTGGCCATGGTTTCCGGTGCCCCCACCACCGGTACCCCATACACCTCAGAATGCCATTTGGACGAGTCATCGTCGAACAAGGCCACCGGCACCAAACCCCGGTGCGGCCGTGCCTGCAACTCGCGGATCAGGCTCGCTCCGGCATCCCCCGCCCCGACGATCCCCAGCGGGTGCCGGGAGTGATCGCCCCACGCCTGCTTTTGGGAGCGCCGCTCGTAGGCCAGGCGCCAACTGGCGCGCAACCCGCCGAGCGCGATGAAACTCAAAAGCCCGTGGATGAAAATTACCCCCCGCGGCGGGGTGTAGCCGAGACCTAGAAAATGGCGGACGCCAATGAAGCACAGGCTGGCAAGGGCGAGGGGCAGCAGCAGGCGCAAGGCATCCCGGATTCCGAAGTAACGCATGACGCCGGAGAACTGCCCAAACGCCGCCAGCAGCACCAACTGCGCGGGGATATACCCATCCACATGATTGAAAAGTTGGCTGCGGAACTCTACAGGAACCTCGAACTCGAAGCGCAGTTGGTACGCCAGCCAGCGGCAGACATACAAGACCACGGCGTAGGTCAGCACCACCGCGCCGCGGCGTACGTACAACGACCCTCTCCTCATAGCTCCCGAGGCGAGTTCCCCGTTTCCAGCAGCGCACGGGGACGGCGCTCCGTTGCTCGTGCTCATCGTCTGTTCCTCCCGGCGAACAGCCAAGCTGAGGGTTGGAAGTTGAAAGCTAAAAGGCAGCGCCGGGAGCCAACATGCTGCCGACATCTTGTCGGCAGACCCCCGCCCCCGATCTGCCGGCAGGCTGCCGGCAGCACGCTGCGGTTCAAGGGGAGCTTCGACCTCCAACTTTGGACGCGCCTCGGGGCCAGGAACCGGCGAAGCAGTGACGGCGTAGTGGAACAGGCTTCCAGCCGGTTAGGCTCGAACAGGCTAGAAGCCTGTTCCACTACCCGGTTCATGAAAAGCAGGGCGGCGGCGGGGTGGGACAGTGATTGGTTCATGGGTTGGTAGAGTGGACCAGGCACGAAAGGCACGCCTACAGCCCGGCGGGAGCCGGGCCAGGAAGTGACCCAGGCAAGCGCTGCCGCCCAGTCACCGCTCTCAAAAGCGACCGGCGCGCACGGGGATTTCTCGATTCCCACCCACTGACTTTCATTCCTGTTCATTGCAACTACCGGTCATTACTTGGGCCATAGCTTTCGAACTCACTGGCAGCGACCAAGTCGCCTGGCAACCCCCTCGGCACCCCACCCACCGGCCCTGTTTATACTTGGTGGGGCCATCTCCTGCAAGCCCGCTTTTCACTCCCGGCGGTCGCGCCGCGTGGTGAAGGCTGGGACGCCGTTCGACTCGAAGAGCGAACTGGCGAAGCTGTCCAGTGGCTGCGATAGCCGCGCGCCGCAACGGCCTGGAGACAGTTCAATCGTTGGGTACCCAGCCTTTGCCGGGAATGAAGTCGCGGCTGCCGGACGACGACTTGCAGCCGACGGCCGCCACCAGCGCCGCCACGAACAGGAGGAGCACAAGCATTCGGGTCATGCGCCGAGTGTAATCCCCGTTGTCAGAAGCGCAAGTTTCAGGCAAGTTGGTTCCGTAGTCGAGCCATGCCCGCAAAACCGAAATACCTGAAAGGCCATTGCCTGATTGACAGCGGCGATCTGGCCGGGTCGTTTTTCGCCCGCAGCGTAGTGCTCCTCTGCCAGCACGACGCCGAAGGGGCCTTTGGCTTGATCCTCAACCGCCCCCTGGACCAGCGCGTCGGCGACATCATGCCGACCACCTTGCCCGAAATGCTGCGCACGGTGCCGCTCTTCGTCGGCGGGCCGGTGCAGTCCGGCGCCTTGAGCTATCTCCATGCGGATACCTTCCTGCCTGACGCGAACATCCTCGCCAACCTCACTCTCGGTCATGAGCTTGACCAACTGGTCGCGCTCGCCGAGGCGGCCACCCCGACCACGCAACTCAAAGTCTTCGCCGGCTACGCGGGTTGGTCGCCCGGCCAGCTCGAAGATGAATTAAAGCGCCACGCCTGGCTCACCTTTCCGGCCTCCATAGAACTTGTCTTCGACACCCCCCCGGAGCAACTCTGGCCCGCCATTCTTCGACTCATCGGCGGCTGGCGGAATACGCTTCTCTCCACCCTGCCCGAGGATCCCTCCCGCAACTGAGGTGCCCGGCCCTGCCACCGCGTGAACGGCACTCTCCTCAACGCCTCCGCCATCCTCGTCTTCGGCCTCTTCACCCTGATCACGCGCCAGCAACTCTCCGGGCGCATGCAGGTTTGGTTCAAAATTGTCCTCGGCACCTTCACGGCCTTCTTTGGACTGCGCCTCGTCTGGGACAGCGTGAACGGCCCGCCGCTCCTCGTGGCGAAGCAACTACTCATCGTGGTCACTGCGCTGATCCTCGGCCGGCTCACGGGCCGCCGGCTTCGCCTTCAGAAACTTTCCAACGCCCTCGGCCGCTTCGCCCGCGACGGCATCGAGCGCGCAGCCGAAGGCGGCCCGACCCGTTTCGGCGACGGCTTCAACATTTGCGCCGCGCTCTTCTGCGCCGCGCCGCTGGCCTTACTCGGGGCGCTCCAGGACGGCCTCAGCGGCTACTACCATCCGCTCGTGGTGAAATCCCTCATGGACGGGCTGGCGACGATGGCCTTTGTGCCCGCGTTTCGCTGGGGCGCGGTGGCGTCCGCAGTGCCGGTGCTGGCGTGGCAAGGCACCCTCGCTCTGCTGGCGCACGCCGCCGCGCCGTGGCTCGCCCACTTGGGCGTGCTCGCCAGCATCAACGCCACCGGCGGATTGCTCATCAGCTTCGTGGCGCTGCTCATCTTCGAAGTGGCGCGCGTGGAAATGGCCGACTATCTCCCCAGCCTCCTCTGGGCGCCGCTGCTAACCTGGCTTTGGCGATGAATCCGCTCGACCGGAGCGCCGCCATCCGGGCCGGCACCGGGGCCGGCACCGCTCAAGTCTTCTCGTAAAGAAGGACGACCAGCACGTCCGAGGGGGCGTGGGTCATCAAGGACGGGCTGGCCGGCTGCGCGCCGAAGGCCGGGCTTTGCGGCGCGAGCGTGGCCGACATTTGAATCACGCGGGCGCCGTATTCGGCCAGCCACTGGTTGATCTGACCTTCCACCCGGGCGAGTTCGGTTTCGAGTCCGCGGAACAATTTGATTTGTTGCATGTTGGCTTGCGCGTTGAGTTCATTGGGCGACGACAGCGGAGGGTGGGAAATTCTGACGGGCGAGGGAAGCTGTTTTTCCGGCGGACACTCCGGTTATCCTGAACTTGAATTCCGAAGGCGAATGATGAATTACCAGTAACCACCGGCTCTCCCATCGGGTATGTCTAAGCTAGTGTGCCAACTGTTCTCTTTGTGTTCTCTATGTTCTCTGTGGTTAATCAACCGTCGAACTTAGAGCGTGTATGGAAACGCCTGGCGTGGTAGGGCGAGGCTCCTGCCGAGCCTCAACGACAGCGGTAATGAGCCT
>CAINDV010000544.1 GCA_903847485.1 uncultured Verrucomicrobiota bacterium | reverse complement strand
GCCACAGGCATTCCAGAGGGAAGCCGATACCCTGCAGGGCTGGCAGGGGCAGGCGCCGAAGATGTTCAACTACCTGGCGGAAGTGCAGCCCGTGTTCGAGGCCCAATGCCTGGGCTGCCACGACTATGGCGGCACGGGCGCGGCGAAGGTGGTGCTCGCCGGCGACAAGGGGGGTCTGCTTCAACGCCTCCTACGCCGAGCTGTGGCGCAATGGCTACACGGGCGCGATCGGCGCCGGGCCGGCGGCCATTCAGCAGGCCAAAACCTGGGGCTCGCAGGCCAGCTTGCTGGTCCAGACGATCCTGGGTTCGCACACCAATCGTGCGGCGCTCACCGCCGCCGAGTTCGACCGCATCGTCACCTGGGTCGATCTCAACGCGGTCTATTATCCCAGCTATGCCTCCAACTACCCCGACAATGCCGGCGGGCGTTCGCCGCTGACCTTCACCCAGTTGAGCCAGCTTGCGGGGTATACCGGCAAGAACGTCTCCGACGCCAACAGCGTCAAGAATGTGGGCGAGCTGATCTCGTTCGACCGGCCCGAGAAAAGCCCGTGCCTGAGCGGCTTCACCGGCGTGAATTATACCAATGCGCTGGCGCTCATCCGGGCCGGGCAGGCCGCGCTCGTGGCGAAACCGCGCGAAGACATGACCAACTGCACGCTCCAATCCGCCATCGACATTTGGCGGGAGAATAAATACCAGAACCGGCTCAACCGCGAGCGGATGAACCTCGCAGCCATTGCGGCCGGGGGCAAGGCTTACGACAGCCAGGGCTTGCTGGCCGTGGCCAACCAGTTCCCCGAGGGCATCGATGGCGTCTCGGCCCGGGTCCGGGGCAGCGTGCTTTTTACTGCCAGCAACGAAACGGCGCGGGTCAGCATCGCCTGGGGCACGGTCGATGCCGGGGAAACCCTCGCGCTCTGGCAGCATCGCCAGGACGTGGGGGTGCGCGGTCCGGGGGCGTTCACTAACATCCTGTCCGGCCTTCTGCCCGGCCAGCCCGTCTACTTCCGGATCTTCGCCACCAACTCCCAGGGTTTGGTTTCCTCCCACACCAGCCTGCTCTTCGACACCCGCTCGCTCATTGACCTGGACGGCGACGGCATGGCCGACAACTGGGAGACGACGTGCTTCGGCGGGACCAATGCACACTTGGGTGGCCCCAATGACGACTGGGACGGCGATGGCCTCTCCAACCTGGACGAGTATCGCAGCGGCACGTCGCCGACCGATCCGGCTTCCGGCCTGAAGATCACGATATTCCAACAGGCCGGCAGCCGCCGCTATCGCCTCGAGTGGACCAGTGCGACGAATTGTGCTTATGCGCTCTACTACAGCACCAACCTGGCGAGCTGGCTGGCAGTGACCAACGGCATCCCCGCGGCGCCGCCCGCCAACGCCCTCGAAGTGCCAGCCGGGGCGGCGGACCGGTTGTTCTTCCGGGTGGGCGGTACGCACTTGGAACGGTAGGTGATCATTGTGAAGAAACCCAAACCCATGATGACGAATTTACTACCGGCTCACGCCGGGTGGGGCGACTCGCTAGCCTGCGCCTGGCGTTGGCGCGAAAACAGATTTTACCATGAACACTGATTCACATCCCAAATGCACCGGCCCGGCCTGTTGCCCTGGTTCGGCCGAACACCATCATTCTGAAACCGCGGCGTCAGCGGCACTCTCCTCAGGTTCCGCCACGTAGCCGCCCGGCTTTGCCCGGCGCGACTTTCTCCGGCTTGTCGGCGCCAGCGCCACGGCGGCGTTGGCATTCCGCCCCTGGCAGGCCGCGATGGTCAGGCCGTTCACGCGTGCCGATTTCGAGAAGCTCGTGCCTGCCGACAAGAAGCTTTCGCCCGAGTGGGTGAGATCGCTCACGGCCCGCGGCCAGCGCGAGGTCTATCGCGGTGCGGACCTCGTCCGGATCGGCATGCCCATCGGCGGGATTTGCGCGGGCCAGCTTTACCTCGGCGGCGACGGCCGGCTCTGGCACTGGGATATTTTCAACAAGCACGTCGGGACGGGGGCTGACCATTACGCTAAGCCGCTGAAGGCGTCGTCGCCCCTGGACCAGGGCTTCGTGCTGCGCGTGACGGCGGGCGGCAAGTCCGAGGAGCGCGTGCTGGACGCCGCGCATTGGCGAGACGTGTCGTTCATCGGCGAGTATCCCATCGGCTACGTCAGCTACGCCGATGCCGGGTGTCCGGCGAGAGTGAGCCTGGAAGCGTTTTCGCCGTTCATCCCGCTGAACACGGACGACTCGTCGCTGCCCGCCACGGTGCTGGAGTTCACCTTGAAGAACACGGGTGCCGCGGCCGTCGAGGCCGAGCTGGCCGGCTGGCTGGAGAATGCGGTGTGCCTGCACAGCGGTCAGAAGCGCGACGGCATTCACTGCAACCGCCTGGTGCGCGAGGCGGGCCTGCTCTTCCTGGAGTGCAGCGCCGAAG
>CAINDV010000543.1 GCA_903847485.1 uncultured Verrucomicrobiota bacterium | reverse complement strand
GCTCTCCGGCGGCGAACTCCTACTGCTCGAACACCTCCCTGCCCGCGTCCGCGCCGCCGCCGCCCAAGCCGCTCCGGTGGACCCGGCGGACGCGCAGCGGCTCGAAGAGATCGAGCGCCAGGCCATCCTCCAGGCGCTGCGTAAGCACGACTTCAATCGCACCGAAACCGCCAAGGCCCTCGGCATCAGCCGCCGCGCCCTGACCTACAAGCTCCAGCAATGGCGGGAAGCGGGCTACGCGGTGGACGCGCAGTAGTCCGGAAAGACTGCGAACGGTTGGAGATTTGCCCCCCAGCCAGCCTCCCATAAGAAACAGTCTCCCAACTCCCAACTCCTAAATCCTCCCGTGAGCTAGGCTCCGGTTCACGCGCCCTCCGCAGCAGACCGAACGCTGCCTCGGAAAAAGACCGGTGGTTACCTCTTCATAACTCCGCCTGCCAACTCCCCAGTGCTCCTGGGAGCGACCGTTCCACGCGGCACGAAACTGAGGCGCACCTGTGCCGGGGCTTTCTGGAGCATTGACTTCTCGGTGGGAACTCCGCCAGATTCCGGCATGACAAAACTCTCATGTTCCCTGCTCGCCGCGCCGCTGGCGCTGGCAGTCTGGTTGTTGGCACCGGTCCCGGCGCGCGCCGAAGCTCCGCCGCGCCCCGGCCAATGGGTGCAACTCTTCAACGGCACCAACCTCGACGGATGGACGCCTAAGATCACCGGCTACCCGCTGGGCACGAATTTCGCCAACACCTTCCGCGTTGAGGAAGGGTTGTTGAAGGTTTCCTACAGCGGTTACACTAACTTCACCGGCCAGTTTGGGCACTTATTCTGGAAGGACAAACTCTCGAACTATGTCCTGCGCGTAGAGTATCGTTTCGTCGGCCAGCAGACGCCGGGCGGCCCCGGCTGGGCGTTTCGCAACAGCGGGGTGATGATCCACGGCGAAGATCCGCGCGGGATGGATTTGAACCAGGACTTCCCCGCCTCGATTGAAGTGCAGTTGCTCGGCGGCTCCGGCGAGGGCAAGCGCACCACCGCCAACCTTTGCACGCCCGGCACCGACGTGGTCATGGGGGAGAAACTCGTCACCGCGCACTGCACGGACTCTACTTCCAAGACTTATCACGGTGACCAATGGGTGACTGTTCAGATCGAAGCCCACGGCAGTAAACTTATCAAGCACGTCGTGGAAGGCGAAACCGTCCTCAGCTATAGTCTGCCGCAGTTTGAAGGCCGGGACGCGCACACTAAGCAACTCATCCAGAGTCAGGGTAAGATCATCGAGGGTGGTTCCATTAGCCTGCAATCGGAAAGCCACCCGGTCGAGTTTCGCAAAGTTGAATTACTGAAGCTGGACGAGTGACGGCCACCGGGCGCGCCGCCGTCGGCCGGTCAACTCCACTATGCTGAAACTGGAGGCCCTTTCGCGACTCGAACGCAACGCCCGCCGCATGGGCGAGATAGTTGGGGTGCTGGCGAAGTATGGCTTGGCGGACTGGCTGAGCGCACTCAAGTTCGATTGGGTCCAGGAGCGGCTACGCACTACTGACGGCCAGGCCATCAAGGAACTCCGGATCGAGGAACGCCTGCGGCGGGCACTTACCGAGCTTGGTGCCACCTTCATCAAGCTCGGCCAGGTGCTGAGCACGCGGCCGGATCTCGTTGGCCCGGAGATGGCCACCGAACTAAGCGAACTCCAATCCAACGCCGCCGCTGATGCCGCCACCCAAGTGCGCGCGCTGATTCAAGCGGAGCTGGGCCGCCCCCCGGAGTATTTGTTTGCGAGCTTCGACGACACCCCGCTGGCCTCGGCCTCCATCGCCCAAGTCCACCGAGCGACCTTGCACGACGGCCGGGCAGTGGTGGTCAAAGTCCAACACGCGGATATCGAACCGCGCGTGGCGGCCGACCTGGCCATCCTGGAAGGGCTGGCGGAGTTCGCCGAGAAGCATGCGCCAATACTCCGGCCCTATCAACCGGTGGCAGTAACACGACAGTTTCACCGCACCTTGCTGCGCGAACTCGACTTCCGCCGCGAGCGCCAGAACTTGGAAGACTTCGCGCGCAACTTTGCCGGAGATGCCACGGTGCGTTTCCCCACCACTTACCGGGACTATTGCTCCAAGCGCGTGCTGACGATGGATTTTCTCGACGGCGTAAGTGGCTCGGAGCCGGCTAAGTTAAGTCAGACTGGAGTAAACTTGGGAGAGTTTGCCCGCCGCGGGGCGAACCTTTACCTGAACATGATTTTCCGCGACGGCTTCTACCATGCGGACCCGCATCCGGGCAACCTGATGGTCCTGCCCGGCGGCGTGGTCGGGGTACTGGATTGTGGCATGACCGGGCGCATTGATGAACCTCTGCGCGATGAGTTCGAGTCTCTGCTGTTGTCCGCCATGGCGAGCGATGCCGGCGGCCTCGCCGATGTCGTCCTGCGTTTGGGCGCGTGTCCGGCGGACTGTCCGCGCGACCGGTTGCGGGCGGACTTGAACGACTTCGTGGCGGACCACCTGGGACATTCGCTGCGGGATCTCGACCTGAGCGCGGCGCTGAACCAGTTAGTGGGCATCATCCAGCGCTACCACATTGTGCTGCCAGCGCGGCTGTCGCTGTTACTCAAGACACTGGTTGAACTAGAAGGCACGGCCCGGCTGTTCGCGCCGGCTTTCAGCCTCGCCGAAGTAAGCGAATCCCACTGCCTGCAAGCGATGCGGCGGCGCTACTCGCCGAAACAACTGTTCTCCCGGATGCAGCGTTCGTTGCGGAACTGGGAGCGTTTCGTCGGCATGTTACCGCGCGACCTGGCGGAGTTGCTGGACCGGATGCGCGCCGGCACCTTCGTGGTGCGGTTGGACCACCGGCATCTTGATCCTATCATTAACCGTCTCGTGCTGGGCGTGATTGTGGCGGCGCTGATCATTGGGGCCTCGGCGCTCTGGAGCCGGGACGCCCGTCCGGTCATTGCTGGGGTGCCCGTGCTGGGTGCCCTGGGCTTTGGCTTGGCGACCTATCTCGGCTACCGACTCTCCCGCGCTATCAAGAAGTCGGGCGACGTGGATTCCAAAGACTAGGGAGCCTCTTTCAAAATCCGGTAGGAGCCGACGTAAGAGCCTGTTTGAAAAAGCCAGCCGTGGTAGGGCGAGGCTCCTGCCGAGCCTCGACGGCAGCGGCCAGTATCCCTACCGAACGG
>CAINDV010000542.1 GCA_903847485.1 uncultured Verrucomicrobiota bacterium | reverse complement strand
TCCGGTGCGGCTATTCCCGATTGCCGCGCGGTTATCGCCCGCTGCCGCACGGCAATCGGCAATTGCCGCACGGTTTCCCCCCGTTCCCGCGCCCGGCTGCGCCTGCCGGACACGGGTATTCCCACGGCGCAAACCATTGAAGCACAATAACTATGAGTCAATCTGACTGGCTCCCACCCCGCGATGGGGATTTCCGTGACTGGCTCGAACGCGCCGCCGGTGCGCTCCCCGGCCTCAAAACCACCCTCAGCCTTGCCGACGCCGACGTGGCCGCCCTCACCGGCGACCTCGCCAAGTTCAAGGCCGACCTGACAACCCTGGACGCCGCCAGCGCCGCCTACGATGCCGCCGCCAAGACCAAAAAGGCCGGCCGCGCCACCATCGAGGCCCGCGCCCGCGCTCTGGCTCGCCGCATCAAGGTGGCCCCCGGCTACACCGAGGCCATCGGCAGCCAACTCCGCATCCTGGGCACCGAAGAAACCACCAGCCTGGCCAACGCCAAGCCCACCATCACTGCCACTCCCAAAACCGGTGGCGCGGTGGAAATCGTCTTCAACAAATCCAAGAGCGACGGCGTGAACATCTACACCCAACGCGACGGCGACACCGGTTGGGTCTTCCTGGCGCGCGACACCGAAAGCCCCTACGTGGACACCCGCTCGTTGCTGGCCGCCGGCAAACCGGAAATTCGCCGCTACCGAGCCATCTACCTGGTTGGCGACGACGAAACCGGCCAGTTCAGCGACGAAATCACCGTGACGGCTACGCCATAGCCCGCCAACTGATCACCCCTTGTAGGAGCCGAGGTAACGAGGCTCAAACAACAAAAACAACCAGAGCCTCCTTACGTCGGCTCCTACAAGCCCCTCCAAAACCCCACAGCTCAGAACCCATTGACTTGGCGGCGGTCGCCCGACTGCCGCTACAAACCGCAGAAACCCCATTGAACATGAACACCGCAAACCAAATCCTCTGTGTCGCCGCCAGCCTGCTCGCCCTTTCCGCCGCGCCACTCCACGCCCAAACCAACTGCTCTCCTCCGCCGTCCGGCCTCGTCGCCTGGTGGCCCGCCGAAGGCAACTACAATGACTTTGTCGGCACCAACGACGGGACGTTGGTAGGCTCTGCCAGCTATGTGACCGGCAATGTCGGCAGCGCCTGGAATCTCCCCGGCAACGGCTACATCACGGTCCCCAGCGCGGCGAACCTGCGACCACCGCAATTCACCATCGAATGTTGGATCAAGCCCGCCAACACTGGCCGGCCCAGATACACTGCCGATGTGGATACCATCGTGCAGACGTATAGCGGTTCTGCCGGTTTCTGGCTTGGCCTGTGCTGGGACACGAACTACACATACCTCGGGTTTTCTTCAAAAGTTCCCCAAGGAACCATTGCGTTTTACGTCTGGATCACCGGCGCTGGGTTCACACTCCTATACGCGCCGCCGGTACCGGCTGACGGCCTGTTCCACCACGTCGCGGCCAGCGTGGATGATTCGAGCATGAACATTTACCTGGATGGGGCGCTGGCGGCCACCAGAGCACGGCCAGCCGGTGCGGTTGTTCATTCAACTCGTCCATTCTCTATTGGCCGAGCTGATGACGCTGCCATGGACCGCCAAGCCGCTGCTGCCATAGACGAATTGTCCTTCTACAACCGCACGCTGTCACCGGTGGAGTTGGCGTCCATCTTTACTGCCGGCAGTGCGGGCAAGTGCAGCAGCGGGCCGCCGAACATCGTGCTCCAGCCTCAAAGCCAAAACGTGGTTTGGGCCCAGAGTGCCACCTTCACCGTGGGCGCCACCGGCACCAAGCCCTTCGCCTACCAGTGGCAGTTCCAGAACACCAATCTGCCCGCAGCCACCAATGCCGCGCTCGTACTCCCAGCGGTCAGCACCAACCAAGCTGGCAACTATCGGGTGATCATTACGAACAGCTTGGGATCTGTCACCAGCGCCGTGGCGGTGCTGACGGGGTCATTGTCGGCGGGATACTGGACTGGTGGCGGTGACGGCGCGTCTTGGAACGTCGCGGCCAACTGGAGCGGCGGCGTGGTGCCCGGCCCAACCAATGATGTCATCATTACCGACGGCGCAGGCACGAACGTCGTCATCTCCTCCGGCAGCATCACGGTTAAGAGCATCCAGTGCTCCAAGGCATTCACGATTTCCGGAGGGTCGCTGACGGTGACGACAAACAACTCTCTGTTGAGCGGCACTTTAACCCTTGTCTCGGGCACGGCGCTGTCGGCAACGGGCTTTGCTGCGGTGCTTGTTGCCACGGGGAAGGCCACCGCAGACGGTGCTAACCTTTATGCGAGTGGGGGAGCAACCTTAAGCCTTCCCGGACTCACCAGTTACGACGCGCCGGACGTGGGCTACGCGACTTATCGGCTGCGGGCCAGCGGGGCGGGTAGCGTTTTGAGCCTGCCCAACCTGACGAACGTGATCGGAAACTCCAGTTATAGCGGCTATGTGATCGTGGAGGCGCTGGCAGGGGGGCTGGTGAATCTGAGCAATGTGGTGGCGATCAGCCAACCGTGCCTTTTAGACGGCAATCAAAACTCGTATGCGCGCGGCGTGCAGGTGTTGGCCGACGGGACCAACAGCGTGGTGGACCTGTCGGCGCTGGTGAGCTTCGTGGACGTGGCCCCCTTGCACGCTTCCCGACTGGAGGCGCGCACCGGCGGCACGATCTGGATGGGAAAAGCTGCCTCCATGGACGGGGTGGAGGTGCGGTTGGATGGAACCGGGCTGGATGAGCCGCTGCTGGGGAGTTTCACACGAGGCGCGCTGAGCGTCACCGGCGCGGCGGTGGACTGGAGCGGCGCGACCAACTTTACCGGCAGTGCGTTGAGCGTAGGCAGCGGAGGCAGTGTGAATTTGAGCAATCTGGTGGACTTACGGAACGGGGCCGTGACGTTGAGCGGCGGTGGCACCGCCAACCTGACGGGGGTGCGGCTGCTGGACGGGGCCAGCCTCATCGTGAGCAACGGGGTGACATTGTCGTTGCCG
>CAINDV010000541.1 GCA_903847485.1 uncultured Verrucomicrobiota bacterium | reverse complement strand
CGTCGAGAAGCCGACGCTCGACTCCTTCAAGGCGATTTGCAGTCACGAAGCCGTGCGCCTTCTGTGCGTCACTGGCGGACCGATGGTCGTCAAAGCCGCCATGCAAACCGGCAAGCGCGCCATCTGCGCCGGCCCCGGCAATCCGCCCGTGCTGGTAGACGATACTTGCTGTCTCAAGCGCGCCGCCAAGGCGATCATCGCCGGCGCGGCATACGACAACAACCTGCTCTGCATCGGCGAGAAAGAGGTTTTCGCGCTCGACACAATCGCCGACAAGCTCATGACCCGCATGGAGGAGAATGGCGCGGTGAAGTTGAACGCCAGCCAGCTTGACCGCCTGACCAAAGCCGCCTTCACCTTCAAGGAAGGCCAGGGCGGCGGTTGCGCCCATGCCTCGACGAACAAGGATTTCATCGGCAAAGACGTTGCCGTGCTGGCCAAGGCCGCCGGCGTGGACTTGAAGCCCGAGACGCAGCTACTTTTTGCCGAGACCGACGCCCAGCATCCGTTCGTGCAAGAGGAGCAGATGATGCCCATGTTGCCAATCGTGCGGGTGAAGAGCATCGAAGAAGGCATCGCCGCCTCCAAGCAAGCCGAGCACGAATACCGTCACACCGCGATCATCCACTCGCACGACGTCGAGCACATGACCGCCATGGCACGGGAGTTGGACACGACTCTCTTCGTCAAGAACGGTCCGTCGCCCGCCGGCCTCGGCCTCGGTGGGGAAGGCTACCTGAGCTTTAGCATCGCCACGCCGACCGGCGAGGGGATCACGAATCCGCGAACTTTCACGAGGGTGCGGCGGTGCGTGATGGTCGATAATCTTCGGATCTATTGAGCGGTTTGGGCCTATGCAAACCATCGTTCAGGTGATCACAACTAGTCAGGTTTCTCTCCGCGATAAAGTTGTCAAGGACGAGCAACGGCTAAAGGGCTTCGGATTGGAGGTTGAAAGAGAGATCAAGTCGGGGAGAGCCAATGGGTGGGCAAAGCTCAAAAGCAATCGCCGCTTACCGGGGGCTTTGAATCTGAGTTGGGATGCTCCAACCAAAACGCTGGTCGGGAGGATCGTGAATCGAGGTAGTGGCCGTCCAGACGGTCTCGTTGGTTCTTTTTGCTCGTATCTCCTCTCTCGTTTTCGAGGCAAGATCACGGTGATTCAGATTTTTCAGACATAGCCCCGTAATGTTACTCGCCCGCGTCGAAGGCAATGTGGTCGCCACGCGCAAGCATCCCAGCTTGCACGGTTGGCGGCTTGTCATTTGCCAACCGATCGGCAAGGACGGCCAGTCCGAAGGCTCGCCGCAGGTGGCGATTGATTCGCACGGTGCCGGCATGCACCAGCAAGTGGTGATTTCCTCAGACGGTTTGGCGGCGCGCAAAGCCGTGGGCGACAACCTCAGCCCCGTGCGCTGGCTGGTAGTCGGAGTGGTGGACGAACGCGAACCAGGAGTGCGCGTCTGAAGAAAGGATGAAGGTAGAATGAAGAATGAAGAAGCCAATACTCGCCGCACGCCGCAGGCGGCGGCCTGCCAACCGGACATTCTTCATTTTTCATTCTGCATTCTGCATTTCCCATGAAGCTCGGCACTGTCATCGGCCGCGTGACCTTCAGCAAGCTGGAGCCATCGCTCATCGGCGGAAGGTTCCTGGTGATCAGCCCGTGGAGTCGCGAGCAATACGCTGCCGGCCTGGCCGCCCCGACGAGCATGAGCAAGGAGCCGAGCCTAGTGGTCTATGACGACCTTGGCGGTGGCGTGGGGCAAGTGATCGGCTACGAAGAAGGCCGGGAGGCGGCTCAGCCGTTTCCCAAGCCGACGCCAGTGGACGCCATCAACGCCGCACTCGTGGACGAGATATTTTACCAGCCTTGGAAGGGCTAGTTCTAGTTTCACATACAACCTATGAAAAACGTTATCAGCTTAAGAGACTTGGAAGAAATGGTTCGCAAAGGCGAGGATGTGCGCTCGATTCCCGACGGAGTCATCCTCACACCCTCCGCCCGTGACTATCTGCGCGACTTAGAAACGAGTGGCAAACTTAATAGCCACGGCACGCCGGCGAAACCCATCCCCGCCACGGTCCCCGTGCCCGGTGGGAAGCCTCAGCCGCCTAGCAAGCCATTAAGTTCTAAGTCTCCTAAGGCGGAACTGGAAGCGTTGTTTGCCTCCGCCTACGCCCACGATTTGAAGTTACAAATCTGCGAGTTAGGCAAGCGTCTTTGGGACCGAGAGTATGTGGACGGCAATGGCGGCAACTTAGCCATCCGTGTCGGTGACGACCTCGTCATTTGCACGCCTACCTTGGTCAGCAAAGGCTCGCTCAAGCCGGAGGATTTGTGCCTGGTGGACTTCGAGGGCAACCAGATCCTTGGTAACAAGAAGCGTACCAGCGAGATACTGATGCACTTACAGATGATGAAGCGCCAGCCGAAGGCGCTCGCCACCTGTCATTGCCATCCGCCTTACGCCACGGCGTTCGCGGTGGCGGGCATCGTGCCGCCGACGTGCATGTTGCCGGAATACGAAGTCTTCTGCGCCGTCGCCGTCGCGCCCTACCGCACGCCCGGCACGCCGGAGATGGGTAAGCTCGTG
Organism: uncultured Verrucomicrobiota bacterium; assembly: GCA_903847485.1. GTDB lineage: Bacteria > Verrucomicrobiota > Verrucomicrobiia > Limisphaerales > JAJXZI01 > CAINDV01. The sequence continues at coordinate 3,967 of CAINDV010000541.1, read as the reverse complement.
GCTGACTTAGTGGAGGAGCATAACACCATTCTGATGGCCAATCACGGCGTGGTGACTTGGAGCCACAACGGCCTTGAGGAAGCTTACTGGCGGATGGAAATCATCGAGGCCTATTGCCGCACGCTGATGATCGCTTCGCAACTGGGTAAGCCGATGAAGACTTTCTCGACCGGCCAGATGAAGGAGCTGCTTTCCATCAAGCAGGGTCTCGGCTTCGTGGACCCGCGCTTCGGCCTGAAGGAGTGCGAACTCTGCGACAACGACGATTGGCGTCCGGGCGTCACCTGCTCCGTGCCACCCAAGGAGACAACGACGACGGGTCTGGATGCGGAGGCCGAGGCTACGGTGCAAGCCATCACGGAACAGATCCTCGCTAAGTTGAAGTAGTCGCTGACAGCCTTGGCTACTCTTACAAGCCGGTGTATTCCTTGAGCAACCGCAGGTAGCTGTGGTATTGCTCCAAGGATACGCCCGGCGGGGTCTGATGGTCCACGCTCGGAATGAAGCCGCCGGTTTGCATCAGTGGCACAAGACGCTCGAACTCAGCCCGCATCTCTGCCTCACCGCGATTCATGGTCATCTTGTCAAAGTGTCCGACCATAAGTAACTGCGGAAACTGCTGCCGCAGCTTCATGCCATCCACCCCAGCCTGCCGTTCCAGCGGCAGCACGCCGGCGACGCCTAACTCATTGAGCCATGGAGTTAGCATTGTCACGTCGCCGTCGGTGTCCACGAAGGGTAGGATGTCTGACTCTTGCAGGCGCGGGATCAACTGTCGGTAGTAAGGCGCGACGAACTCATTGAAGGTGCGCTTGGAAATCATCGGGCCATGGTTGTAACTCATATCCTCGGCGATGGTCATGAACGTCGGCACGCATTCCTTACTCAGCCCGTCGAAGAGGCGAAAGTTAAACTCCAAGAGGTCGCGGTTAATCTGGTGAATCAACTCCGGTTGGTCGCTGTAAGCATACATGAGCTTCTCGAAACCCATCAGCGTACGCGGGAACCAGAAGAAGCCCTCGAAGGTAGCCCACACCACCGCCTCGCCGCGCTGCTGGCGTCCGGCCCAGGCGCGCATCGAGGCGATGGCAGCGCTGTGATTGGGAAACAGGGTAGGTCGGATGCGGAGGTAATCGTCCATGTTCGAGACAATGCCTTCGACATGGTGCTGGGTGGCCTCGATGGTCGGGTCCGTGGTGCTGAACCAGAACTGCTGGTAAGGATCGAGACCGAAGTATTCGGCGATGTCCATCACCTGGCTGAACTTGAGTTCGCGTGGCAGACCCTCGCCGTGCCAGCGGGCGATGGTTTCATCCCACCACATCGCCCATTCCCAGCGCGGCAGGCGGTCCACCGGTTGGAAGTTCATCACGGCGCGAAAGCGTTCAACATGGTTCATAGCAGTCTCAAGTCACAGTTTGTTTGGTTGATGGTTCTTCCATCCAACCTTGTCCGTCCACACTGGCCAGCCGGACACGGTGAAACTAACCAGTCGCCGCACCTTGGACAATGCCGGAGTTGGGCCGCACGCCCCAATCTTTAGCAAAGTGGTAGGGCGACGCTCCTGCGGAGCCGGGGTAAAGGCTCGGCAGGAGCCTCGCCCTACCGTGACCGGCGTTTTCCTACACGCGCTAAGGATTGACGCCGCCCGCCCCGCAAACCCTGCGTTGACGTGACGCGGCAAGTTTTCCACATTGTTCGCGCATGACTAAGACCCAGCTCCAAACACTTACCCGCCAGCACGGCACGCCGCTGGTGGTGATTGACCATGACCTGCTCCGCCGTAACTACGCCGAGTTCCGCAAGCACCTACCACAGGTGCAGGCCTATTATGCCGTGAAAGCCAACCCCGCGCCGGAGATTGTGCGCACCTTCTACCAGGCTGGTGCCAGCTTTGACGTAGCCTCGTTGCCGGAGTTCATGACGGTCTACGAGAACATCCGCCACCTGCCCGCCCAGGCGCAGCAGGATTTCATCTGGGACAAAATCATCTACGCCAACCCTACCAAGCCCAAAGGGACGCTCCAATCGCTCGACCAATACAAGCCGCTCGTCACCTTCGATAACCTCGGCGAGTTAGAGAAGATTCAGCGTTTCGCCCCGCACGCCGGCGTGGTGGTGCGGCTGCGAGTGCCCAACACCGGCTCCATGGTCGAGCTATCCTCCAAGTTTGGTTGCGACCCCGGCGAGGCGGTGGACTTGATCGTCGCCGCGCACAAACTGGGCTTGGTCGTTGAAGGCATCAGCTTCCACGTCGGCAGCCAATGCACTAATTTCGAGAACTTCGTCCAATCGCTCAACATGGCGGCGGCCGTGATGAATGAATCCCGCACTCGCGGCCATGAGATCAAGATTCTGGACATCGGCGGCGGCTTCCCGGCGCCCTACGACGCCCACGTCAAACCCTTCAGCCAGCTTGCGCGGAAGATCAACGCCGAGATCAACCGACTGTTCCCAAAAGGCATCCAGATCATCGCCGAGCCGGGGCGCTTCCTGGTGGCCACCGCCGCGATGAGTGTCGCACGCATCATTGGCAAGGCCCGCCGTGACGGCAAACGCTGTTACTACATTGATGACAGTGTCTATCATACCTTCAGCGGCATCATCTTTGACCACTGCCAGTATCACCTGAAGGCGTTCAAGAAGGGGAAGCAGGAGATATGCGCCGTCTTCGGTCAGACCTGCGATGGTCTTGATGTTATCTCCCTCTCCGAGGAGTTACCCGACTTAGAAGTGGACGACTTGGTGTATGCCGAGAACATCGGCGCTTACAGCAACGCTTCCGCGACCTGGTTCAACGGCTTCCCGCCGGCCAAGGTGGTGCATCTGAACGAGTGAATCGGCATGACGTTCGCCCTTACCTATGAGTGAAATACTTTGCCCGTTTCCACCGTCCACGATTCGTGCCCGTTCTTGTCCGGGTGCTGGTGAAGGTAATGGATGCCATCCGACGGCTCCATCGCCATGTTATACTGCGCGCGGTCACAATCTGCGCTTTTCGCTCGGACTTCGGTCGGGGCCGGGAACGGCCCGTCACTCCGCTGCGAGGAGGCAATGGGGCAGTGCCGTCTATTGACGGTCGGCGCGGTTCGGCCCCAGCTCCGTAGGAGCGCCATGTTTACAGTCGCGCCCAGCCAAGTGGGTTCAAGCCCCGTAGGGGCGGAATGGGTTCGGCCGCCCGGCATCCCTCCAGTTGGGCCGCCCGGCAAAGACATGACGCCCCTACGGGGCTGGGAACTTCTTAGAGCCTGTTTGAAAATGCCGACCGTGGTAGGGCGAGGCTCCTGCCGAGCCTCAACGACAGCGGCAGTGCGACCTTGCCGAACGGCTCGGCAGGAGCCTCGCCCTACCGCTGGGCGACTTTTCAAACATGCTCTTAGTGGGACCGGCTTCCAGTCGGTCATTGGCTGTTCGCCCTTCGGGAAAAACTTTCCGTGTTGCCGAACGCTCAACTGGACAGGCAGGCTGCTTGTCCCACTACTGTCCGCCGCCCGCCTACTTCTGAATTCGGGCAAAACGGCAGCGCCCCATTGCCTCCGAGCAGCAAGGTGGCGGGCTGCCGCCGGCCCCGTCCGAAGCGCGAACTAAAAGCGCAGATTGTGACCGCGCAGCATAGGCCAAACAAATAACTTGCCATGAGTGCCCCGCCAAGCTTAATTTGCCCCGACATGAACCGAGCTAGACCCAACTTGGCCGGGATAGGCCAAACCGGCGTATTGGCCCAATTCTGTGGCGCGTCGCGTGACTTATCGCCCATGCCGAACAGATGCGCTTTAGCGAACCGCCGTCAACGTTTTCAGTGTTATGCAGGTGTTGCGGCGGCGGTCGCTGAACTTAGAGCGTGTATGAAAACGCCTGGCGTGGTAGGGCGAGGCTTCTGCCGAGCCTCAACGACAGCGGTAATGAGCCTACCGGACAGCTCGCAGGAGCCTCGCCCTCCCCCGACCGCGCCTTGTACCTCAACGGT
>CAINDV010000540.1 GCA_903847485.1 uncultured Verrucomicrobiota bacterium | reverse complement strand
TTATCGATTTCGTCGGGCTACACGCTATGGCGGTGGTGGGGCCGCGAAGAGCGCGGCCAAGCCCAGTTTGCGTAACTGATCGTTCAGAGCTTTGGGGACTTCGGTCATGACCGTGCGATGCACGTCCGGGCCGAGTTGCAGGGCACCCAGTCGGATGGTTTGGAGGTGGCGCAGCACACGTGGAACTTCCTCCGTTTCTCCTCGGGAGCGCCATTCGCCGCCCAGCCGCGCACTCAGCCAATAGGCTAGGAAACACAACCGCACATGGCTCACCACGCGGTCTGGCCGGCGGTGGTGGACGGGGCGGACCTCCAGGTAGCTCTTGAGTTCGCAGAAAGCTTCTTCGACGTCCAGCAAGCCTTTGTAGTGACCCAAGACTTGCGCGCCCGAACACGCTTCGACCGATTCGTTCGTATGCAGCAAGTACCACCCGTCTTGCTGGGCTTCTTGCCCGATCAAGGTCTCTTTGCGTGCCCACTGCAATTGCCCCTGGGCGTCCACCTGGTAAGTAAAATACTTGTGGGCCTTGAGCCGCTGGAGGGTGCGTCCCACCTGGCTGGCCAGTTTTTGCCCATCGAGTTTCTTGCGCGGGACCGCCGCCAGGCGTTTTAGCTCCGCCTCGGCTTTGGCGATCCGGCCTTGGCGGCGCTCCTGATCCCGTTGCTGCCGCCAGGGGCCACCGGCAAGGACGTAGCGCTGGCCTTGGTGGGTCACTTCCATGAGCTGCGGGCGATCCCCCAGTTCCAACTGCTTTTCCAGGGCCAGCTCTTGCACCAGGGCCTGGAGGGCGGCGGCCGAGAGCCGGGTGACATATTTCAACTGGGCCGCATTCATGGCCTCCAGGTTGATTTGACTACTCATCCCCCCATCGAACACGAAGGGCGCCTCCTTGATCCCGAAGCGTCGGCGCAAGGTGTGTAAAAGTCCTTGTAGCGTCTGGGTATCGTTGCGATTGCCTCGCAGGACCGAGACGTGGAGCGGCAAGCCCTCAGTGTCCGTCGCCACGGCCAGGATGATCTGCCGCCGATCGCCCCGATGATCCCGGCTATGGCCATACTTGGCCAAGTGTTCCGGCCCCCGGCCTTCGAAATAGACACTGGTCAAATCATAGAGCACCAGGCGCACGCGCTGGGGAAAGGCGCGCTCATAGAGCTGCTTTTCCAAGTTCACCCACTGGCCGTTGAGTTGATCCATGGCGGTGTAGAGATCGTCCTCGTCAAAGGATTCATCAGCCGCCAAACCGCAGGCCTGAGCCAACCAGGTGCCCTCAGCTTGGCGTGTCAAAGAGAGCTTGGCGCAGGGAAAGAGCAGGCGACTGTAGATGATGGCCTGGAGCAGGCCGCGCTGCCGGGGCGTGCCCAGGTCGGCGAAGAGTTCGGCCAGGCGAAAACGCGCCCAGGCGTCGTTGAGCACCGCCAAGCCGCCGTAGTCCAGCGCGTCATGGAGTTGAACTTGGTCCGCGGGGAGGAAGTCCTGGCCCTTGAGGGAAGCGGCGATGAGGTCGCGGGTGGGGGCGGGCAGATTGGTGATATTGCAGACGGTGCGGGAGCGGGGACCGTCCTGGGTGCGGAAGGACTCGCGCACGAGGTAGGCGATGTAGGTTTTGCCGTTCTTGCGAGCGGAGGTTGTGGTTTGAACGAACACGGGCTACATAATAGTCCATTCTCTACCTCATGTGCAAGGCATATATTGCGGCACA
>CAINDV010000539.1 GCA_903847485.1 uncultured Verrucomicrobiota bacterium | reverse complement strand
CTCCTGTCGGACACCTCATTATGACTCCCGCCGAGCGTCGCTTCGCTCCGACCACTGTCCGACAGGATTGGAATGGTGTCCGATATGGATTGGAACAGGTGTCCGACATCAGCGGAATCCGCACCGAAAGGAATTTCGCGCTTTGAACCCCCGAACCTCTGGGCGGGACAGGGGGAGGTTCGGGGGGAGGGAGGCCCGACCCAGGCGGCCACGGACGGCACCCCACTACGGGCGTTCGGCAAAGTGAGAATTGCTGGCGCGGAGCATAAGGCTGGCCGGGCAGGTGCGCGGCAGAAATGGTGCCGGTCATCGTACCTGGGCGCGGGCAGATGGTTCCGGCGTGAGCGGGAGGTGGCTTTGGCCCGCTGCCTCCCGGCGCCAACGCCGGGAGACCGCTCAGCCGTCCTGGCCGGCCGGCTTGAACTCCCCTTCCCACCGCGCCATCACGACGGTGGCGAGACAGTTGCCGACGAGGTTCACCGTGGTCCGCGCCATGTCGAGCAGTTCGTCCACGCCGATAATCAGGATCACGCCTTCCAGCGGCAGGCCGAAGGTGACCAGTGTGCCCGCCAGGATGACTTGCGACGCCCGCGGGATGCCGGCCATGCCTTTGCTGGTCAGCATCAGCGTCAGCATCATCAGCAACTGCTGCGCAAGCGTCAGTTGGATGCCCGCCGCCTGGGCCACGAACACCGACGCCACCGCCAAGTGCAGCGTCGAGCCGTCGAGATTGAACGAGTAGCCCAGCGGCATCACGAAGGACACAATCCGCCGCGGCACGCCCAATTGGATCATCCGCGTCATCGCGTCCGGCATGGCGGCCTCGGACGAAGTCGTCGAGAAGGCCAGCAGCGCCGGCTCGCGGATGGTCCGCAGAAACCGCCGCACGGGCACCCCACAGCCCCACGCCAACGGCAGCAGCACCAGCAGGCAGAACACCAGCAGCGCGCCGTAAAGCGTGAGGATCAGTTGGCCGAGGTTCAGCAGCACACCCAATCCGCTGTGGCCCACGGTGACCGCCATCGCCGCGCCCACGCCGAACGGCGCAAACTTCATGACCAGCCCGGTGAACTTGAACATGACGTCCGCCAGCGCCTCGAAGAAGCGCAGCATCGTTGTCTTCGACTGCGGGCCAACCTGGGTCAGGGCCACGGCGAAAACGCCGGCGAAGAAAACAATCTGGAGAATGTCGTTCGCCGCCGCCGCCTCGAAGAAACTCCGCGGCACGATATGTTCAATGACGGTCTGGAACGTGACCTTCGTCACCGTGAGGTTCTCGGTGCCGGCAGCGGGCGGCGGCAGCTTGATCCCGACGCCGGGCTCGACCAGGTTCACCGCCACCAATCCAATCGCGAGCGCCAGCGTGGTGACGATTTCGAAATACAGGATGGACTTGAACGCCAGCCGCCCCAGCGCCTTCAGGTCGTCGCTGTGGCCGGCGATCCCGACGACCAGCGTCGAGAACACCAGCGGCACGAGGATGCACTTGATCATCCGCAGGAAGAGGTTGGACACCACTTTGAGTTGCTGCGACTCCTCGGGGAACGCGCAGCCCACAAGCACGCCTACGCCCATCGCGATGAAGATCCACTGCGTGAGGCTGATGCGGCAGAGCCGGTGCCACAGCCGGGACGCTCCGTTGGCCGGAGCAACCAGGGGCGCGCGGGGCGGGTTCAACTGCATGGTTTCAGATTACCGGGCGGATGCGTTTTTCCCCCAACGTCGCCAGAGGAAAAACACCGGCACGCCAGCGAGCACGATGAGCAGGCCGGGCCAGGTGTTGGGACGAGTTTTCTCCGCGATCAAGAGGATCACCGCCACCGCCAAAGCCAGCACGCAATAGACCGCCGGCACCACCGGGTAGCCGACGGCACGATACGGACGCTCGGCGTCGGGCCGCGTCCGCCGCAGCACGAAAACGCCCGCCACCGTCAGCACGTAGAACAGCAGCGCGGCGAAGATCACGTAGTCCAACAGGTCGCCGTAGGTGCCCGAGAGCGTCAACAGACAGCCCCAGACGCACTGCACGACGAGACCGTTGCGCGGGACGCCTTGAGCGTTCAGCGCGCCGACTTGGCGGAAGAACAGACGATCTTGGGCCATGGCATAGTAGACCCGCGCGCCGGAAAGGATCATGCCGTTGAGACAGCCAAACGTGGAAACCAAGACTAGCCCCGCCATGATCATTGCGCCACTGCCGCCGAAGATCGTTTCCATCACCGCTGTGGCCACCCGGTCGCGCGTGGCGAATTGGATGCCGCGCTCAACCACCGTCGCGCCGTCCGCCGCGCCGTGTAGCGGCAGGGTGACGAGATAGGCGACGTTGCACAGCAGGTAGAGTGTCGTGACCGATGCGACGCCGAGAAAGAGGCTCAGGGGCAGGTTGCGCTTGGGGTTCTTCACCTCGCCGGCAGTGAACGTAATGTTGTTCCACGCGTCGGAGGAAAACAGCGAGCCGACCATGGCCGCGCCTGCCGCTATGGGCAGCGTCATCCAGGTGTGCGGCGTGGCGAACCACTTCCCCGGTTCGCCCGCAACCGGCGTCCAATGCACCGCCTGCCAGATGTCCGTGAAGTTGGCTTTGATGGCCGCGGCGCTTGCGCCGACGAAGAGGCCCAGCCCGATCAGACCCAGCAGCGCCGCGATCTTGGCGAAGGTGAAGCCGTTCTGGATCAACTTGCCGGTGCGCAGGCCGGTGGTGTTCGACCATGTCAGCAGAATCAGCAAGGCGATGGCCACCAGCGTCGCTGGCGAAAGCGAGAAACGGCCCCACTCGAAAAACTTGTTCGTCTCCGCCACCGCCGGGAACAGCACGCCGAGAAACTTCGCAAATGCCATCGCCACCGCCGCGATGGTGCCAGTTTGGATGACCAGGAAGAGCGTCCAACCGTAGAGAAATCCCCAGAGCGGCCCGAAGGCTTCGCGGAGATAGACATACTGACCGCCAGCCTTGGGCATCATGGCGGCGAGTTCGCCGTAGCTGAGCGCGGCGGCGAGCGTCATGCCGCCAGTCAGCACCCACAGCGCGAGCAGCCAGCCGGTGCAGCCGACTTCGCGGGAGATGTCCGCTGACACGATAAAGATGCCGGAGCCGATCATCGAGCCGGCTACCAGCATCGTGGCATCGAGCAGGCCGAGGCCGCGCACCAGTTGGGCGCTGGCGGGTGAATGGGGAGGGGAAGGATTCATGAGGTTGTTCCCAAGCGGCTTTGGCGCATACCGTAGCAGGCGTAAATAACCAGGCCCAGACCCAGCCAGACGAGGAAGCGAATCCAGGTGACCTTGGGCAGCCTGGCCATCAGCCAACCGCAGGACGCGCTGGCGGCCAGCGGCACCCAAGGTGCCCAGGGCACCCGGAAGGGCCGGGGCCGCGCCGGCTCGGTCTTGCGGAGAATCAGGATGCCGCCCGCCACCAGCACGAACGCGAACAGGACGGAGCTTGTGGCCACCAGCGCGCCGATGGCGATGATCCCCACCGCCCATAAAGCGGTCGGTTCTTGATAGTGAATACTACCCACAGAACTTTCTCCTCCGATGCCTGACTTGAGAGTGGTTTGCGTGGCCATTATCAAGAACTGACCCCTTTACTCCTCCGCCCCCTTGCCCTCGCCCTTGACTACGCGGGGATCAAGCGGAAAGGGTTGGCCGCGCTGCGGGCTCCGAACTCCTTGAGCAGCAGGGCTGCGTTGGCCCTGGCTTTGGGCTGGCTGCGGAGGAACTCGCGAACCGCTGGCTGCGCCGGGCTGGGAACCCGCAAGGCAAAAAACGGCCATAAGATGCGGCTGCGGTACTCCTGGGTGACTGATGGAAAGTCCACGATGGGCTGAATCTCGCTCTGGCTGCGAAACTCGTCTGAGTAGGCAAACACCCATAGGCCGTAGTCCGCCTGCAAAGTCCCGATGACCAATGGCCCCAGCATCACCTTGAAGGTGATCTGCTCGTTCAGTGGCGGGGGTTGTACCGCGGCCAGCCATTGGTAGGCCTTTTGAAACAGAGGCAGCATATCAAATCGTTACCGCTTCATGGTAGTGCCCCAGCCGCTTCCGGACACAGCTCACAATAAACCGTTTCCGACGCGCGCTCACCAGACCGTCGAACTCGTCGTCGAGCAATGCCTGAACCTTCTCCACCAAATCGCCGGTGGTCAGCCGCGCCAGGGCCTCCCGGTAGCTCGGACGCTCCTGGACCATCATTCGCACTAACTCGAAGTGATTCGGTGACTTGCTCCCCTCCCAGGCGGTTTTCGGGTAGCACTGGAGCACATACTTGTCCAGGAAGCGGTCGAATTCGTGCTTCCGGTCAAACGTGGCCAGCACCGCCTCATCAGTGTTCCAAAACAGGGCGCGAGCGGTGTCGAAGGCCGGCGAGAAGCGCGGGGGACGCGCCCCGGAAACGTGGGTAATAACTCCCCAGTTGAAGAAATGACGGTCGTTGTTGCCCACGACCGCATCGAAGGCCAGCAGCCGGGCAAAATCCTGGAGGATCGCATCCGCCTGGGCAGGGAAGCGGCTGCGCACGGCCGTTTCTACGACTTGGAGGGTGAAGATCTCCTGGGCCAAGTTCATCTCCTCTACTCGCCTTAAGAACTCGCCATCCTCGGCGATGCATCCAGCGAAGATTTCCGCACCGTGAATCAAACTCTCATCCTCGCGCAGGAAGTATTCGCTCAAGAACCGGAGTTGCTCCCGCACCCACATCAGGCACGAGTTGGCGATGGTCAAACCCAAGGTCTGGCCGATGCGCGTCAGGAGGTGCTCGGTGACGCTCTGGTTGGGATAGTGCTTATGGCCGACCTTGGCAAGGTAGGCGGGCCAGGTGCCAGGGTGCGCCTTCCGACCGCGACCGTACTCATAAACGCGGAGAAAATCCTTGGGGGCCTCGCCGGCCACCGTGACTTCGAGCTTGCGGAAGAAGCCGCTGCGCAACGGACGAATGCTGGGGTGTGAGACAATTTCGAAGCCGGAGCGCCGCTCAATGTCTGCCCGACCGATAACCGCCTGATCAGTTCTTATGCTCATAACTTGCCAGCCGTCCGACTTAGTCTCCGGTGCCCGGCACCCTTGCCAGGATGGGTTGGTAGCAATCCAGAAACCGGGCACCGACACGAGCCCGACGGCGATGCCTCGCCACCCAGGGCATTACATGCCCGCCGGGCAGCCGCACGGTGTAAGAAAATACATGAAAAAGGTTCACGCGATTATGCGATATATTCTGTCAAAGCTGGGCGTCATCCCGCCCAGGGCTTGCTGGTTTTACGGCCCGAAGCCCTGCCGATACCGGAAGGCCGCTTGGGGAGTGTCCCACAACAACTTCACCACTTCAAGCAGTATCGCCCACGAAGCCAGGCCGCGGGAACTCACGTCAAGGGGTCAAATCTTGATACCGAATACTACCCACATAACTTTCTCCTCCGATGCCTGACGTGAGAGTAGTTTGCGTGGCCACTAATAGGAATTTGTTATTTTGACGCCCGCAGCTCAAGTGCGCCACGGCTCGCGCAGCGCCCGGGAACGCAGCCGGTTCGCCGGCTCGTCGCCGATGAACTCTTCCTTCACCGGATCCCACTTCAGCGAGCGGCCCAGCTTGTAGGCGATGATCGTCAGGTGGCCTAGCGAGGCGGAGCGGTGCCCGATCTCCTCGTGTGAACTGGGCTGTCCACGCGTGCGGATGCACTCGAACCAGTTCGTGTGGTGGTTGTTCCCGCCGATGTTCACGTTGCGGGTGGCGAGCTTCAATTCTTGGGCGAGGGCTTCGGGGCCGGCTTCGACGGGGCCGGAGCCGGACATCGAGGTGACCCAGCCGCGTTCGCCGACGAACAGGCCGCCGAACAGCCCTTCCAGCCGCGCCGTGGCGGGGACGGCCTTGTACACATCCTTCACGATGCCCCAATGGTCCACGCAGTGCAGCAGCGTGCCGTTGGCGTATCGGCAGGTCAGTGTGGGGAACTGGCCGCTGCTGGGATGGATGATCTCCACCGGCCCAGTCTCCTCCACGCCCAAAGCATACTGGATCACGTCCGCCGCGTGCGAATGGTAGCCAGTGACCGCACCTACGCCGAAGGCGTCGCAGAACATCCAGGGCACCACGCCGGGCAACGGGTTCCGGTGGTAGGCCGAGTTGTAGGAACGCCACGGCGCGGGGCCGACCCACAGGTTCCAGTCCAGTCCTTCCGGCACCGGCTCGGCGGGCAGCAGGGGGTCCGTGGGGAAATAGGACTCGCCGACTGTCGGAATGTGGCTCTTCATCCAGAGGGTGAAGACGGACTTGACCCGGCCCAGGCCGCCCTGGCGGACGAACTCGCACACGGCCCGGATGGTCGGGATGGAGCGATACTGCGTGCCAGTCTGGAAGACGCGGCCATAGCGGCGGATCGTTTCCACCAACCGCCGCCCTTCGTCAATGGTCAGCGAAATTGGCTTCTCGCAATAGATGTCCTTGCCCGCCTTGGCCGCGTCAATGGATTGCAAGGTGTGCCAATGGTCGGGCGTAACGATGACCACGGCATCAATGTCTGGCCGGGCCAGGAGTTCGCGATAATCGTTGTACGCCGCGCAGCCGCGATAGGTGCCGGCGGCCCGGGCGGCGGCGTAGGTTTCGTCGGCGCTTTGTCGGCCCTGCTCGCAGCGGGTGCGGTCCACGTCGCACACGGCGAGAAGCTGGGCTTCCTTGCGGCCGAGCAGGACGTTCAGGTGACCGGCCCCCATCAGGCCGCGGCCGATCAAGCCGCAGTTGATGCGTTCGCTCGGCGGCACGGTGCCATCCGCGCCACGGGCGGAGGCGGGGATAATCCACGGCGTGGCGAGCGCGCCCGAGAGGACCGCGGCCCGGCGGAGAAAATGGCGGCGGGTGAGCGGACCTGCGGCGGACTGAGAGTCATGGCTGAGGGGGGAGGAGTCCTCGAAGCCTGGCAGAGTTACCGCGTCTAAGACCGCCCCTTTCATGCCCGATTTCATCGCGCTCCTCCTTTCGCCAACTCCAGGCCGACCTTGTTGAAGAACTCGATGCAACGTGCGATCTCCGGCAACGATTCCAGCCAGTTGTAGGAATACTCCAAGCCCCACATGGTCGGGGTGATCCCCAGCCGATGGATCTCCTTGAGGAACGCCTCCGACTTACCGGCCCCGGTGCCCCAAGGCACGTCGTGGCCTTCGGCACTCAGTTCGTGCAGATCGTGCATCTGCACCGTGATGAGGCGGTCCTTGAGCGTGTTGACGGCCTTGATGGGGTCGAGACCAGCGCGCAGCCAATAGCCGATGTCCGCGCAGGCACCGAGGCGTTTGCTGCGGCCCTGACAGACTTTGAGGATGCCTTCGGGGTTCCAGTATTGCGGCGACGCCTTCGGGTCGTGGTTATGCAAGGCCACGTTCAGGTCATAGGCGTCGCAAAACTTCTCGATGGTATCCAGCGCCTCGGGCTTTGGCTCGGACATGAAGGTTTCGATGCCGAGTTTGCGTCCGAACTCGAACACGCGGCGGCACCCAGCTTCGTCACCAGGGATGTCCTGGATGTAATAAGTGAGCAAGCGCACGCCGGCGGCGTCGAGCTTGAACCGGATTTGCCGAAGCTCGTCGTCGGAGAGGCCGGGTTCGAGGTATTTCGGGATGTCTTGGCTCACCTTTTGAAAGCTCAGTCCGCCCATGAAAGGCAGGCCGAGTTGCGCGGTTTTGTCAATGGCCTCGAAGAGCGTGAACTTTTGGAACGTGTAAGCCTCGATGCCCAGCCGCCAGCCAAGCTTTTCCTGCGCGCGGAGGGCCGGAGTGAGCCTCGCGCTGGGAATGGTGGAGGCCGGCAGGTCGCCCAAAGCAAACTGCGCCGCCGCGAGATAGAACTGGAGCATCTTCGCATCCCAGAAGACAGACGGGTTATGCGCGACGGTGCAGTGGAAGGTGCGGCCCCGGCCATAATTCCGCACCCAGGCCAGCGCGTAGTCGTTATCGTCACGCAGGAGTTTGCCGTAGGCCGGCTGCTGGTTCATGTCCGTCTTCGCCGTGTCAATGCTCCAGAGGACGCGCAGCCGGTGCCGCGAATACGGCTCATGTACGCGGAAAAACTCGTCGCGATAATCAAAGCCCTGCCCGCCGAAAGGTTGGTTCAGCGGATGGTCCGGCTCGTCGAGCTTGATGAAGACATGCTCATTGCTCGCCTTGTGGTTGGCCCCGCGCCCGCCGATCATCAGGCCGAACTCCGGCCAGTCCTCAATCGCGCCGGGCCATTGCGTGAAAGCCACCGCGGTCCCATGGACGCCCATCAAACCACCGCCGCCATAGACGAATTCGACCAGGCTCTGCCGCAGCGCGGGATCGGTGAACAGATTGCCCACATTGTTGTTTAGAAACACGGCGTCAAACCGCCGCAGGCTCTCCGGCTGGAAGACAGCCGGATCGCGACTGACCACCGTCTCGAAAGCGCCGGTCTTCTGGCCCATCCGCGTGAAGGCGTGGTTGGCCGTCGGGATGGAGCCGTGCCCGCCGTAGTTCACGTTCAGGTCGAAAATCAGCAGCTTTCGCGGCCGGCGCGGGGCCACGAACGCCTTGTCGGGCAGCGCGGCCTCGATCTTTTGCCGCTGGTCGTCTGGGACAGTCGCCGCCGCGGCCGCGAGGCTGGTCCAAGGCGTCGCGACCAGGCCCGCGGTCGCCGCCGCCGCGCCCGCCAGGAATTCGCGCCGCCTCACACGGCCAGCTCCTTTCGTTAGCCCGCAGTCGGCGGACGACGTTGAAACCGCTTTCGTGTTGGGGCGCCCTGCAAAGGGAGCGTCACTGTCAGTCTGCATGGGTAGGTTCATGGTGCCCCCTTTCTATCCGCTAGTGCCGGGAGACTCAAGCTTTGTTTTAGAGCGTGTATGAAAACGCCTGGCGCAGAAAATAGCTGACCGGCGGAATTTTCAGAACAAAACTAAAGCT
>CAINDV010000538.1 GCA_903847485.1 uncultured Verrucomicrobiota bacterium | reverse complement strand
GCCCAACGGCACCATCAGCATCCTCGCCCACGAACCAAAAGCCGGAGAACGCCCCGCCCTCCTCCTGCAAATCCGCGCCCAATAATTCTGTCCGCCTTTGCTCGCACGCTTTTGTTCGCCTTTGAAATCCTCACGACACCCGGAAAAAAACAAGTTGCAAGTCCAGCCTCCTATGGCCATCCTCGGCGCATGACCAATTCGACTGAAAAGCAATTTTCTTTAGTTAATTCAAACCTATGAACAAAAATCACAAGTTCACCCGCCGTGACTTCCTCAAGACTTCCATCGCTTCCCTGGCGGCCTTTACCATCGTTCCGCGCTATGTTTTGGGAGGCGAGGGGGTTACGCCGCCCAGCGAAATCCTCACCCGCGCGGTCATCGGCACCGGAGGAATGGGCATGGGGCATGTCACGTCCATCAATACTGCCTGCAAACTGCTCGCCGTTTGCGACGTGGATGAAAAGCATCTTGCGATCGCGGTCAAAGCCGGCGGGGCCGATGTGAAGGGCTACCGGGATTTCCGCGAAGTTCTAGCCCGCAAGGACATTGACATCGTCCATGTCCCGACGCCGCCTCACTGGCACGCGCTGATTTCCATCGCCGCTGCCAAGGCCGGCAAGGACATCTGGTGCGAGAAGCCGATGACCCGCACGATAGGAGAGGGTGAAGCCGTCAAGGCTGCCATCGCCAAGTATAACAGGATTTTTCGGCTCAACACCTGGTTCCGTTTTGAAGGCGGTTTCTACGGGATGGGGGTGCCGGTGAAGCCGATCAAGAAGGCCGTGCAAAACGGTCTCCTGGGCTGGCCGCTCAAAGTGACGGTGGGCGGCACGACGGGTTTTGATTGGAAGTTGGGCATGTGGGCTGGCCGGACCGGCCTAGTGCCGCAGCCCGTGCCTCCGGAACTCGATTATGACCTTTGGCTGGGGCCCGCGCCGATGAAGCCCTATCATCCGCATCGCGTTCACGGTAGCTTCCGCGGTTATTGGGATTACGATGGCGGCGGGCTGGGTGATATGGGACAGCACTACCTTGATCCCGTCCAATACATCCTGGGCAAGGACGAGGAAAGCCCCGTGTCCATCGAGGCCGACACCGTGCCTCAGGATCCCGACGCTGTGCTGCCGTGGCGCCGCTTGACCATCAAATACGCCGACGGCTGTGAAATCCTCCTCGACGGCGAGAACAAGGAAACGGGTGCCGCCTTCATCGCCGGTCCCAAAGGCAAGCTCTCCAGGGACTTCGAATCGGATATTCCTGATTTTGCCCAGAAGCTCCGCGAACTGCCCGATCCCACGCCGCAGTTGACCGATTTCGTCAAGGCCGTCAAGACGCGCCAAAAGTTCGCCTTGAATGAAGTCAACGGCCACCGCTCCTGCACCTTGATCAACCTGGCCAAGATTGCCGTGCAAACGGGACGTCCGCTGCGCTTTGATCCCCTCAAGCAGCGGTTTATTGACGACGACAAAGCCAACGCTTACATCAGCCAGCCGATGCGGGCGCCGTGGAAGATCGAGGTGTGAGGTGGCAGCTCCTATCAGTCTCAAAAGAGTAAAGCATTGACCCTCGGCACACCGTCCGCCGAGGTGGCGGGCGCTTTCCGCAGCCGGAAGAACTGGGGCTGGTAACTCTGGGCTAGGCTGACTGTCTGCTGGCCGTCCGCAGTGACCACGGCCGTTGAATTAGGGAAGTTAGCGTGCGCGGCGCAGCGTCTTCTCCCTCTCCTCCCTCGGAGGGAGGAGAGGGCCGGGGCACTGCTGTTGAATTAAGGAATGACCGGATGCGCGCCGTTCAAGGCCAGCTCCGTAGGAGCGCCATGTTTATAGCTCCGTCCAGCCCAGACTCCCCCAGCCCCGTAGGGGCGGAATGTCTTTGCGGGGTGCCTACATTCCGCCCCCCGGGCTGCACTGCCGTTTAGTTAGGCGGTTCATACTCTTGGAAAACTCCAACTCTGGTAGGGCGACGCTCCTGCGGAGCCGGCGCTGGGAGAAGGTTCCGAAGG
>CAINDV010000537.1 GCA_903847485.1 uncultured Verrucomicrobiota bacterium | reverse complement strand
CATCCGGCGGGCAAGACCACGATCAAACTGGCCGTGCCCGAACGTGAACGCGCCTGGTGGCGACGCTTGTGGGCAAAGATTTTAAGCCCGTTTCCCAACTGCAATGCAGTAGAAAACCATCCCGCTTTCACCAGCCAATCTGCATGAACATTTGATTTCTACGGCATGGATTCGGTTTAAGCGGTCCAAGCGCGCCATATTGCCAAGCACAGGGGGGGCGAAGCGCGCCGTGGCGCTTTGTTTTCGATCACCAATTCGGCCACCAGCGCCGCCGTCACCGTGGCGAAAATCCCCGGCGCCGCCGCGTCCTCGCGCAGCAGGCGCCGGTAGCTGTCCAGCGCACGCGCGCAGAGGTAATGCCGATCGCGCGGCCGGTTGGGGGCGCACGGCACGCTGGCAGCAAAGCTCCAGGCAGCGGCGGTCTGAGCGATCGTCCAGGCGCGGAACTCGCCCAGGAGCAGCCGTCCGGCCACGGCATGGATGCGGGCGCAAAAAAGCAGGAATCAGGTAATTGCGCTTGTATAACTCGCTCATAATCAATGTGTGTAAGTTCCTCAAAACCACTTTTTTCGCTCGTATCGGCATGGAGTTCCTTGGTGGGCCGCGCGAGTTGCGCGTGACAAGGCTCCCCCAGTTGTTCCGCCGGCAGGAGCTTGAGGCGGCGGCGGCGCAGGACGCCTTCCAGCCCCGGTTCGAGGCGGCGCAAGGCCTCGGGGGCCAGGTGGGTGAGCCACCGGGTGCCGCAGTCGGCGTCGAACAGCAGGTTCTGCGTGCGATCCGCGGGCGGTTTAAGGTGACGCCTAGGCTAGGTTAAGTAATTGATGCTCAATAATATGCGAAACAGCATTCGAGGTAAGCGGCAAGTTGGACTTTTTGACTTACATCTTTCCAGGAAGCCCGGGGCGTTTTCGGGCCACTCAGTGCGGATCGGAATCTCGCCGCGCAGCAGACTGCCGGGGCGAGTGGTGGCGCGGCGGCGATGGGCGACGCGCACCGGAATGAGCAACCGGTCCAGCGTGGCGCGGCTGGCCGCCAGCAAGGCCTGGCGCACATTGGCGTCGAGGGGGTGATGGTCGGCTTCGTAGGCGGGCAGCCAGTCGGGCAGGCAGGCCTTGAGGCGCTCGCCGCAGGGTGGGAGGGCGGCCAGCCAGATGGCCTTGAGCGGCGGCAACAGCAAGTCCGGAGGCTACTCCTTGGGGCGTCCGGTTACGCAGGGCGCGGCCACCGCGGGCCAGGACCGCAGGGCGCGGATGGCGGCCCGGCGGTGCTAGCCGAAAAGTTCCACCAGTTCGTCAAGGATTTTGGCTTTGTGTTGCCGCCCGGCGCGGGCGTAACGCGCGCGCCTTTTGGGCAACACTTCTTGTCGGGTAATTTCACTCATTGGGGTGTCCACGTTTAGGTAACACCCCTTTTGAGCTTACAGGGGCCGCCCCAGCCGACCCACACCCCGCCTTCGGTAACATTCTTTTTGAGTCAAATCGCCGCCTGGGGCGCGACGAGCTTTTCTTTGGCAACCGCTCATGGTTCGTCTATGCTGGCGACCTCAGTCGAACCTGAGACGCCTTTAACACTTGGCCCGATTTTCGGGGTCCACCTCACTCGGCGTGGCGGCAATCATGGTCGCCGTCATCCTCGACGCGCTCACCTACAAACGCTAGTCTAGCGGCGACACGAAGACGCCGGTGAAAGGTATCGTGATCTCCGTTGCGACGGGTCTGTTGATGGGATTCTTTTATAAATATGAAGACTAACAAAAATAGCTACGTATGGATTGGAATGTGGATCACGCTTCTAGCGGTGAATGTGCGGGGGGCAGAGCCAACTGAATACCGCCGCTTGTCCGTGAATGAGTACCGAGAGAAGATGAAGGCGGGCTGGATCGGCCAGCTTGCCGGTGTCTCATGGGGCGCGCCCACAGAGTTCAAGTACCGCAGCCAGATCATGCCCGACGGCATCATGCCGAAGTGGCTGCCTTGCATGATCAACGACGCCTTCGTGCAGGACGACCTCTACGTCGAGATGACATTCCTTCGTTCCATGGAGCAGTACGGCCTCGACGTCAGCATCCGCCAGGCCGGCATCGACTTCGCCAACAGCGGCTACGGGCTCTGGTGCGCCAATGCCGCCGGGCGCAATAATCTGCGCAAGGGCATCGCGCCCCCAGACTCCAGCCACCCGAAGTTCAACAAGTGCCCCAACGACATTGATTACCAGATCGAGGCTGATTATTCCGGCTTGATTGCCCCGGGCCTGCCCAACGTCGCCATCGCGATGGGCGAGAAGTTCGGCCGCCTCATGAACTACGGCGACGGTATGTACGCCGGCCAACTCATGGGCGCGATGTACGCCGAGGCCTTTTTCGAGAAGGGCATTATCAAGGTCATCGAGGCCGGCCTCAAGGCCATCCCCGCCGAGAGTCAGCACGCCGAGATGGTCCGCGACGTGCTCAAGTGGTCGAAGGAGTGCCCGACCTGGGAAGAATGCTGGAAGCGCTGCGAGGAGAAGTACCGGAAGAACCCCGAGTACCAGAAAGCCTCCAATGGCGATATCGACTGCAAGATCAACGGTGCCTACGTCCTCTTGGGCCTGCTCTACGGCAAGGGCGACCTCGACCTGACGATCCAGATCGCCTGCCGCGGTGGCCAGGACTCCGACTGCAACCCCTCGAGCGCCGGCGGTGTGCTCTTCACTACCCTCGGCTTCTCGAAACTCCCGGAGCGCTTCACGAAGGAACTCAATGAGAAGACCGTCTTCAGCCACACCGCTTACAACGTGCCGGGTCTCCTCGACGTCTGCGAGAAACTGGTGCGCCAGGCGATCGTGAAAGAGGGCGGGCGGATTGAGAAAAACGCGAAGGGCGAGGAGATTTTCGTCATCCCCGTGAAGCCCGCGAAGCCGAGCAAGCTGGAGCTGAGCTGGGCACCGGGACCCATCGCGGAGAGCAAGTTCACCGAGGCCGAGATGGCTCAGATCATCGTTCCCGGATCCGCCAAAGCGCTAAAAATAGCCCTTGATAAGGTGGCGCCCGGCTGGTCGATCGCGAACTGCGGTGCCGAGATGGAACCCGGCCTCCGCGACGAGGAGTTGGGGCGCAAGAACATTCTCATTACCCATCCGCTCGATAAGGACACCCCTTGCGTCCTCAGCCGCATGGCAGACATCCCGGCCGGAAAGAAGACGACGATCAAACTGACGGTAGGCCATCACGCCGGGGGCGACTGGGATCTGGTTGTAAGGGGTGACGCGCAGGAACTCCTGCGCAAGACGGTTGGGGAAACCACCACGACCAACGGTTGGCTCAACGTATCCGTAGACCTCTCCGCATACCGGGGTAAGCGCATCTTTTTGGAACTCTGCAATCAGCCGAGCGGAGACTGGTGTTGGGAGGGGGGCTACTGGGCCAGGATTTCCATTGAAACAGAGTGAGACAACCTGAAAAAGGGGAGGGCTTGGAATTGTATGAAACAAGTAATGATAGGGGCAGTGTTGGGAATCTTCTGCAGCAGCATGGTGCTGATGGCGGGCGACGAGGAGAAGGCGGGCGCGGGAATGACCCTTGGAGAACCGTTCTGGTGCTCCCAGGCAATGGACAATGAGCCGGTTCTCTTCATCCAGGAGGAAGGCAAGCAATTGGCCACCGGCAAACTGCTGTTCATTCCCAGCGAGAAATTCAGGATCACCCATCCGGATCTGGTGATGCAATATGAAGAGGGCAGGGATTACACCTGGAAGCCGGGCACGAATATCATTGAGTTGACGTTTACCTCGCGGATCCCGTTCAAGACTGCTGCGCAGATGCTTCCGCCGGCCGGCAGCCCGAACATGTTTGCCACGGTCCTGCATTCCGAAGGCCATTTCTTCCATGATCTGCAGGTGCAGGTTTCCTACTGGCATAAAACCGACGCCTGGACCCAGCCGGCTAAGCCCCAACCGGAACAGTTGACGCGTGTTCTGGCCAAGCTCAGGGCCAAGCAGCCGATCAAGCTCGTGGCCCTCGGCGACAGTATCACGCAGGGATTCAATGCTTCAGGATTCAAGCCCTCCCTGGCGCCGCCCTATCAGCCCTGCTATCCGCAGTTGGTCGCCAACACGCTGCAGAAGCGTTTCGGCACGACGGTGACGCTGCTCAATCTCGGCGTCGCCGGCACGGAACCCGGATGGGGGATTCAGATGGTTCCCAAGGTGACGGAGCAAAAACCGGATCTGGTCCTCCTCGCCTTTGGAATGAATGACGGCGGGGGCTTCGAGGAGAAGATGCACAAACTGTGCGATGACGTCATAGCTGCCAATCCTGGCGCCGATATTGTGCTGATCGCATCCATGACCGGGAATCCGCGCTTTTTCGGCACCGATGGCTTCGTCTGGAAAGCCAAGACGCTAGGCCAAATGGTGACGAAGAATGTGGCGTTGGCGGATGTGACGACGCCCTGGATAGAAATCCTCGAGAATAAGCACTTTTCCGATCTGAGCGGCAACAACGTCAACCATCCTAACGATTTCGGGCACCGTCTCTATGCCCATGTCATCCTGGAGCTGTTCCCTCTAACACGTGTCCCAGCGAAGTAAGGAAATTTAGCCCGATGAAAGGCAATGACCATGAAACGTGAGAGGATCCTGATAGCGGTGCTGATAGGACTGCTCACGGCGAACGTGACGCACGCAGGGGACTCGTTGGCGCAGAAATTCGCCGCGCCCCCGACGTCGGCACGGCCGTGGGTCTATGCCTTCATCGTGGACGGTAATCTCTCGAAGGAGGGGATCACCGCGGACCTGGAAGCGATGAAGCGTGCCGGGATTGGCGGGTTGCTGGTGTTTGATGGAACTCAGCAGATGCCGCCCGGCCCGGCCCGGTTCATGAGCCCGTTGTGGCTGGAGCTTTTCAAGCATCTAATCGCTGAAGCCAAGCGGTTAGGCTTGGAGGTGAGCATCAACAATGATGCCGGTTGGGCCGGAAGCGGCGGCCCATGGAACACGCCCGAAAATAACTGTCAGCGCGTGGTGTGGACCGGCCTGCAGGTCACCGGGCCGAAGCAGTTGGATGCCCCGGTTCAGCGGCCTTTCATGAACTTGAATCACTATCGCGACATCGCCTTGCTGGCCTATCCCACGCCCAAGGGCGATGAGGAAGGCAAGGGCTATCGCATCGAGCATTACGGCTCCACTAAGAGTTATGGCGGGCAGGAGGACTACAACGATTCGGTCGGCCAACCGTGGCGAGTGTTGACCAATCCCAACTGGCTGGTGATCGACCCCGCGCTGTGCGTGGCGCGGTACACCATCGTTGATTTGACAGGAAAGCTCGATGCCAAAGGCAACCTGCAGTGGGACGTGCCGGCGGGCAACTGGACGATCCTGCGCTTCGGCCACACGCCGACCGGCGTAAAAAATCGTCCCACGACGCCCGAGGGCGAAGGATTGGAGTGCGACAAGCTGAGCAAGGCCGCCATAGATGCGCATTTCGCCGGCTTTGTTCAGAAGCTGATCGACGCGGTGGGTCCGGAGGCCGGGAAAACCTTTGGTGCCACACATATTGACAGTTGGGAGGTGGGCACGCAGAACTGGACGCCGCTCATGCGTCAGGAATTCCTCAAGCGTTGCGGCTATGACCTGCTGCCGTTCCTGCCGGTGCTCACCGGGCGGGTGGTGGACAGCCTCGAAGTCTCCGAACGCTTCCTCTGGGATTTCCGCGAAGTCATCGCCCAATTGATGGTGGAGAATTATGCAGGGCGGCTGCGTGAGCTGGCCAACAAGCACGGGATGAAGTTGAGCATCGAGGCCTACAACGGCGTGTGCGATGAGTATCGCTATGCCGGCCAGGCGGACATGCCGATGGGCGAGTTCTGGATGCACAATGCCGCGTTCGGGCCCGAGTGGGTGCCGCGCATGGCCTCGGCGGCCCATACCTACGGCAAGAATATTGTGCCGGCGGAATCCTTCACCAGTGGTGATGACAGATGGACGTTTCACCCGGCCACCTTCAAGACCGCTGCCGATTGGGCCTTCAGCGAGGGCATCAACCGCCTGGTCTTCCACCGCTTCGTCATGCAGCCGTGGACCAATCGCGCGCCGGGTGTGACGTTTGGCGTCATTGGTTCGCATTTTGACCGCACCCAGACCTGGTGGGAACAGTCCCGCGCGTGGAATGATTATCTAACACGCTCCCAGTTCCTGCTGCAGCAGGGAGTGTTCGTGGCCGACATCTGCTTCCTCGCGCCCGAAGGCGCGCCGACGCAGATTGACTATCCCATACTCCACACGCAGCGGGGCGGCGAATGGCCGGAGCGGCCCGGTTACAACTTTGACGGGTGCGCGGCGGAAGTGCTGTTCAAGCGCATGACTGTCAAGAACGGGATGCTCACATTGCCGGAAGGCGGACAGTATCGCCTGCTGGTGTTGCCTTCCTATAATGCCGATAATCAGCCCGTGTCGATTTACGGCGGCTATGACGGCGGCCAGTACGGCGGTTCTATCTTCCAACGTCCCATTCCCGCGTTTGAAACCATGACCCCGGCGGTGCTGCGGAGGATCAAGGAATTGGTCAAGGACGGCGCCACGGTGCTCGGCACGCGGCCGCTGAAGTCGCCCAGCCTTATCGGTTATCCGAAATGCGATGCGGAGATCCAGCGGCTTGCCGACGAACTCTGGGGGGAAAGATGCCGGCGCTTCCGGTTCCGGCGAGCACACCTTCGGCAAGGGCCGGGTGGCCTGGGGCAGCACCCCGGAGAAAATATTTGCCGGCATGAACGTGCCTCCCGACTTCGATATGGAGCCTAACCTTAAAGGCAGGGTCAGGTTCACCCACCGGCGCACTGCGGATGGTGCCGATATCTATTTTGTCGCCAACAAGATGAATGATCCCGTGAGAGGCGCGTGCCTCTTCCGCGCGAGCGGCAAGCGTCCAGAGCTGTGGCGGCCGGAGACGGGACGGATCGAGCGGACGGCGGCGTATAGCGAGACCAACGGTTGTGTAAGCGTGCAGCTAAGGCTAGAGCCAACCGAGTCGGTCTTCGTGGTGTTCCGGGAGAAGACACCGAAGAACAAAGCTGCTGTTGCAGACAAAGCCACGCCTGAGCTGAAGCCGGTGCAGGAGATCGCCGGGCCGTGGGATCTGCGTTTCCCGCCGAACTGGGGCGCGCCGGAGAAGGTGACGCTGGAGAAACTGATTTCATGGACCGAGCATGCTGATGTCGGCGTGAAATATTTCTCAGGCACGGCTGTTTACTCGAAAACGATCACTGTTCCTGCGAACCTGCTGGGGCAAGACAAACCGCTGTACCTTGACCTCGGCAGCGTGGCGGTTATTGCCGAAGTAAGGCTGAACGGCAAGAACCTTGGCATCCTGTGGAAACGGCCCTTCCGCGTGGACGTTTCCGCAGCGGCGAAAGCCGGTGACAATGAGCTCGAAGTTAAAGTCGTTAACCTCTGGCCGAACCGTCTCATCAGAGATTCTGGGTTGCCGGAAAAGGATCGGCTGACCTGGAGCACTTGGAATCCGTATAGATCAACAGATCCGCTGTTGCCATCCGGCCTGCTCGGCCCGGTGCGCTTGATGAGCGCTGAATAGGATGATAGAGAATAGTTTAACGTAAGGAGAAACCACAACCAAACGAAAGACAATGACCATGATAAAGCAAATGAGAACGAAATTGCTGTGTGCCATGCTGATTGCAGGGGCGACTATTGGGCGGGCGGAACCGGTAAAGATTGATGATCCCGCGGGAATTATCAAGAAACCCATTCCGGACAGGCTTGTGGTGTTCACGTTCGACGATGGTTGTGCCAGTCATGCGACAGTCGCGGCCCCAATCCTTAAGAAGCACGGTTACAGCGGCACGTTCTTTGTTTCTGACGCCTATCTATTCCGCGAGCGCAAGGATTGGTATATGACGTGGCGGCAGATCAGGACCATGGCCGAGGATGGTTTTGAGATCGGGAATCACACCAGGGGACATGGTCAATTATCAATGACTGATGTTGGAGGTTGCCAGGCCTATGTGTGGACCTTGGAGGACGAAATGATCGCGAATAGGATTCCTAAGCCGACCACCTTCTGCTGGCCTTTCTATGATGTGAATCCGAAGTTCTACCCCCTCCTTAGCAGTTGGGGGTATATTTTCGCAAGAGGTGGCTACGGTCGCGTCTATCGCCCCGCCGTGGACAACCCGTTCGATGTTCCCTCGTTTGCCGTGGGCGGCGTGGGGATGACCATGGAGGGTTTCATCAGTGCGGTTCAGCAGGCCACGGCCGGCAGGGTGGTTGTGCTCTGTTTCCACGGTGTACCGGATATGGAGCATGCCGGTGTCGGAACCGATCCTGATCTATTCGAAGACATGGTACAATACCTGAAGGATAACAATTACAAGGTAATCGCCATGCGCGATCTGGCCGAGTATGTTGATGCGGCAAAAGCAGCGAAACTCCCGCCCACACAGGCAAAGCTTGAGAATCCGGGGCCTGCCCTGCTGGTCAAGGGGGACAAACCCTATGTCCCAAAGAAGCGTGAACACAAGAGTTATGCTTTCCCAAGTGAGCTGACTGCTCCATGGACGGTGAAAGAGATCTATCGTTTGCGCTTGCCGGATTCTGTCTCTGGCGCGATCAATGGCTCCAAAATCACCCTCTATGTGCCTGCGTCCACCAATGTGAAGGCGCTTGCCCTCGTATTTGACCTGGCGCGGTTTGCCAAAGCGAATCCGGCATCCGGCACGGTGAGGGACTTCAGCGCGCCACAGACATATACTGTCACGGCCCAGGATGGATCTACCAGGGACTATACCGTACAGGCGGTGCAGACCGGGGCACCGATGCACTTTACCTGGATGTCGAATAATACAGGCAACTTTGATGACGGCACTCAATGGAAAAACAATCTTGGTGCTGTTTCGGCCCCTACAGTTGAAGGAAATTCCGACTGCATTCTTGCTTTCTATGTCCCGGGCAGATACACGGTGACGAGAGAGGGCCCCGGCGATTTTGTGCTCAACCAACTCAATTTTGGAAGTTCTTCCCTGACGTTGGCCTCCAAAGGCGCTCTGCTATTCGCCAAGAGCGGCTCTTACTCCTCGTTGCCTTACATGAACAGTCAGAATCGGGCGGAAGTTACGATCAAGGCACCGATCAGGCTCGATGCCGATCTCACCATTGACGGACTCGAACTCGATGACACGCGCGTATTCCTGCCGGGCGTCATCTCCGGCACCAGTGCCTTGATCAAGAATGGTCCCCACTCGCTGTTCGTGAGCAATGCGACCAACACCTACAGTGGTGGAACGATCGTCAATGACGGTTCTATCTCTTTCTCCTGCCAGGGGCTGGGGACGGGTCCTGTAGCGGTAAACCATGATGGGGCCCTCGGTATCGGCGGAGCCCCGGTGATGAATCCACTCACCGCGAACGGTGGACGTGTCTATTCCGGCGGCATCGGCTGCTGGAGCGGACCTGTGGCATTGAATGGAAATACCAAGGTAAGTGCTTACGAATGCCTGGAGTTCAATAACAAGCAAGGCGGAATCAGCGGGCCCGGCGGTTTCACGCAGACAGGGCATCGCGTTGACCATGGGACCAGGAGCGGGACGATAAAACTCTTCGGGCGCAATACCTACACGGGAGTCACGACGGTTGATATGGGACTCCTTGAAGTGATGTCTTCGCTCTACAACAATGAACCTGCGCGCTGGACCCCATCGAACATCATCGTGAACGGGGCAGCGGGTGAACTGCGGCTGCATGTCGGCGGGGCAGGTGAGTTCACTGTCGAACAGGCCGGAACCATGCTGAGGAACCTCACCACCGGCGTCAACCACAACGGCTTGATGGCCGGCGCTACCTTCAGCCTGGATACTACAGGCACCACGAATGTGCAGGAGCTTTCCGTCAATATCGCGGATTCCAAAGGTCCGGGCGGCGGCGGCATCATTATCAAGAAATGCGGTGCAGGAACCTTGAAGCTGTCTGGCGCCAACACCTACAGCGGCCAGTCAATCCTGGAGGGTGGCTCCCTGAGCATTGATTCGTTTAACAGCCTTGTGAAAGGCAAGGCCAGCAGCAGCCTGGGCGCGCCGAAAACTGCGAGCGATGCTGAGATCATGATGAGTGGCGGCTGTACTCTGGTTTATACCGGCAAGGGTGAGAGCACCGACCGGACACTGAACCTCCCCGGTGGCAGAGACACGATTACTTTGGATCAATCTGGAACGGGCCTGCTGAAGCTTACCAGCCCCTTGGTGATATCCGGCTATGCTGAAAGCAAAACGATTGTTCTTACCGGCTCGATCGCCGGTGCTGGTGAACTCGCTTGCAATATGGAAAACCCTTACGACCGCGCCGGCAAAGCGACCACCTCGCTTACAAAATCCGGCACCGGCACCTGGACGCTCTCCGGCACTAACACCTACAGCGGCCTTACCAAGGTCGCGGGCGGCGTGCTCGTCTGTGCCAAGTTCACCGCGCTGGGAAGCGGCACCCTCGACATCAGCAGCGGGGCCAAGCTCCAGTTGAACTATACCGGCACCCGCAAGATCGCCGCCTTGACTCTTAACGGTGGCACCGCGCAAGCCGCCGGCACCTACGGCTCCACCGCCTCGCCGGCGACTCACAAAGACGACACCTGCTTCGCCGGCCCTGGCACGGTGACGTTGGGCCAATAAGCTTGGAGTCCCTTCTTCACTGAACACGCACTGGACAACATTTATGAAAAAACCATGAACTACCCGCGAAGCATGAACCGAAACATCATCACGACCAGCGCCATGGCGGCATTGTGTCTGGGCATCATCCTGGGCGCGGAGCAATCGGCGAAAGGTGCCAACTCCGCCGACATCACCGCCGATTTTGCCAATCCTCCACTCAAGTATCACACGACCCCGCTGTATTGGCTGAATGGGAAAATCTCCAATGTCGTCATTGACTCTCAATTGACCGCTTTCCGTGACAAGGATGGCTACGGCAGTGTCGCGATCCTGCCCTTCACGGAATGGCATGAGTCTGAATTCATGGAGAAATACGGGCACCTGCTGGACAAACTTGACCAACTTGGCATGTGGGCGATTTTCTGCGACGACCAGAACTTTCCCTCGGGAACGGCCGGGGGCGAAATCAGCAAATCCTATCCCGAGTTTTGTTCCCGCCAGATCAACAAGGCCGAACAGGATGTCACCGGCCCGAAGGATTATCAGGCGGACGTGCCCGCCGGTGCCTTGATGGGCTGCGTGGCCATGAACAACGATGACCATGCCAAACGGATCGACATCACCGCAAGGGTTGGCAATGGCAAGCTCTCCTGGAAGGTGCCCGCGGGCAATTGGAAGATCATGATGTTCAACTCGCGCCGGGATTTTGCAATGAATCGGAAAGATCCCAACGGCAACCTCGATTATCTCAATCCAGCCGCCGTCGACAAATGGATCAGCCTGACCTACCAGCGGTTCTACGACAAGTTTCCCACCCATTTCGGCACGACCATCAAGAGTTCCTTTTACGACGACATCTCACTCTATCAGGCCAGCCCGGACGTCTGGAATGGCAACGACCGCCGCTGTTGGACCGACGGGTATAACGCCGAGTTTCAGAAGAAATTCGGCACCAGTCCAGTCGAATACTATCCGGCGATGTGGTATGACATCGGCCCCTCGACGGCCGCCGCCCGAAGCATGCTCTTCGGACTCAGGGCGGAATTGCTCTCCGAGGTTTTTGTGAAGCGGGTCGCCGCTTGGTGCGCGGCGCACAAGATCGACGCTTCCGGCCATCCGGCCGGCGACTATGAGGTTTCGCCCATGGGGTTCTCCGGTGATGCCATCAAGTTCTACAAGCATGCGCAGCGCCCGCTGCTGGATGTGATCGGCGGGTATGGTTCCAAACGCGACGGCTATAAATTGTCGAGTTCTGCGGCCTTTCTTTACGACAAGCCGATCCTCCAGTGCGAGACCTACGGTGCCTTCGAGAATTGGAAGGAAGCGAATTTCACCCCGGACCTGCTCTATCGGACGGCCATGGAACTCTATGCCCGCGGCATCAATCTGATCATTCCCCACGGTGTGTGGTACGCCCATCCCAATGTGCCAACTCCACCGGAAATCTCCTGGCGCAACCCGATCGTCGCCGCCAGTTTGCCGGATTACAACACGTGGGCGGCGCGCTGCCAGATCATCCTGCAGGGCGGCCGCCATGTCGCGGACATCGCGGTGCTCTATCCGATCACGGCGATTTATGCCGATTGCTATTTCGGACAGGAAGGAACTGATCCCGAATACCTCAACGTGGGAGAGCGGCTGACCCATCGAATCCGGCGTGATTTCACCTTTATGCATCCCGAAGTGCTGGAAGATAAATGCACGGTGGACAAGGTGAATCACACGCTCAATCTCGAGAACGCGGTCAACTATGAAAGGTATAAGGTTCTGATCCTTCCCGGTAAGCACGATCCCGGGGCTATCAATCTGTCAACCTTGCAGAAGGCGAAGGATTTCTACGACCGTGGCGGCACGATCATCAGCACCGCCCGGCTGCCTGTGAAATCCGCTGAGCTTGGCCATGACGCGCTGGTCGTGAAAATTGTTCGAGACATTTTCGGACTCGATCCTAACAAGCCAGGACACCCATATACCAAAACCACCAACGCGAACGGCGGCAAGGCCTATTTCGTGCCCAACATTGACGAGGTGGTGGAAGGCAGCAGCCGGCTGGCTGCGGTTCTCAATGAGGCGGAGTACGTATGGGACGTTCGGTTTGAGGACGAGATCGCTATCAAGAGCGCCAAGGGAAAATTGTCCTATATCCATAAGGTCCGGGACGACGTGGACTATTACTTCTTTGCCAACTCAAGCGATGATGCCATCAATACCTGGGTGCGGCTCAAGGGAAGACTGAAGCCAGAACTGTGGGATCCGCATACTGGCGCGATAGGCGTTGCGGATTCTCAAAACATCCGGGTGGACGTACAGGATGTCACACGGGTCCGGGTCAAACTGGACGCCAACAAGTCGGTTTTTGTCCGGACTTCCGGTCCGGCCGCGAGGTGACATTGCAACAGCAAGAGGGGTTTGATTGTAAATGAGACCAATGACAAACAGATCAATCATGTTGTGCGGGATGACCGCAGTGTTGTCGCTGCCGCCGACTATTGTCCGGGCGGCCGAGTCGGCGGCTCAGAGACCGGTCAAATACGAGCCGACCGAGGCATCGCTCAGGCAGGCTGAGGTACCCGAGTGGTTCATTGACGCCAAGCTCGGCATCTTCATGCACTGGGGCCCGGAGAGCATACCGGGCGTGGCCTCCACTTGGTATGCCCGGTGGATGTATGAGCAGGGCAGTGAGGGTTACAAGTATCACTGCGCCACCTACGGGCATCCCTCCAAGTTCGGTTACAAGGATATCTGCAAGCTTTTCACGGCACCCGAATTCGACCAGGCCCAGGCCGACCGACTGGTCAAGCTCTACAAGCAGGCCGGCGCGCGCTATGTGGTCCCGGTCGCGTCGCACCATGACAATTTCGACATGTGGGACTCGAAATACCAACCGCGCTGGAACTCCATGGCCACCGCCGGCAAGGACGTGTGCGGAATGTGGCAGAAGGCGACGGTGGCTAACGGTCTGCATTTCGGTGTGGCATCCCACGTCGCACGGTCCTTCCGCTGGCTGCAGACTTCGCACGGGGCCGACAAGACCGGGCCGCTGGCGGGCGTGCCGTATGACGGCCAGGACCCGCAATTCGCCGATCTTTACGGTGTGCCGTGGAAGAGCAGTGATCCCGGATACGAAGGGCCGCAGGATGTTGGGCCGCCGGCATTTGAGAAGAACTTCGTGGACCGGATGCTGGACCTGATAGGTCGGTATCACCCTGATCTCTATTACACCGACGGCGGGCCGCCCTTCAGGACGGCGGGTTATAGCATTGTCTCGCATCTCTACAACCAGAGCCTGGCGCTGCATGGCGGCAAACTGGAGGCGGTGGCCAATTTCAAGGGCGGCTGCCCCATCGGCGCCGAGAACTTCGAATTTGAATTTCCCGCCACCCTTCAGAAGAACGTCTGGCAGACAGACAAGACCATGGGTGCCGAATGGTATTGGTTGCGCAATCGCCAAAAGGATTACAAGAAGGGCTATGAAATCGTGCATACCCTGATCGACGTCGTCAGTAAGAACGGCAACCTGCTGTTGAACGTGCCGCTGACCGGTGATGGCGAGTTGGAAGAGGAAGTGATCACCATGCTCAAGGTCATGGCGCATGACTTCGATCTCATCGGCGAAGCCATCTTCTCGACGCGGACCTGGGAGGCGTTCGGCGAGGGTCATAAGAACTTCAACAACATTGACCACGGCTCGGCGGCGGACATCCGTTTCACCCGCAACAAGGCGAACGATGCACTTTACGTCACGACCCTTGGCTGGCTTGGCGACGGCGCGGTGGTGAAGATCAAGACTCTTGGAAAGAGCCGCATTGACTTGAAGAGTTTGCAGGGGGTTTCGCTGTTAGGAACAACGGACAAGCTGAAGTTCAGCCAGGACGCTGAGTCACTCCAGATCACTTTGCCGGCCAAGGCACCGTATGAGTGCAACGCCTATTCGATTAAGCTGGTGTTTTCCGGGCAGATTCCGAAGCTCAAGCCTGCGGCGAAACTGCTCTGGCAGGCGCACGTCCGAGAGCTTGAGGGCACTGAAGATCGTTCGACCTACGGCCTGCCTGCCGAAAGCGGCGTGCTGTTGCTCGCGGTGCCCGCCGCCAGTGATGCGGCCAAGGCCGGGTTGCTGAAGGACGATGTGGTCATCACCTGCAACAGCAGGAATGCCACGACCGTTGCCGACCTCCGTGCCATCGCCGACCAAGCCGCCGGCCAGATACTGGCTCTCGCGGTCATCCGCAAGCAGAAGCCGATGACGGTAGAGTTGAACGATTACACGTATGTTGTAAGAGAGAACCAGTGGAAGACAGAGTTCAAGACGATTCCCGTCGCGGCGGCGGATGTGGTGCCCGCAAAAGTGTCTTTCGGCGGAGCTGAGCTGAA
The DNA here is from genome assembly GCA_903847485.1 of uncultured Verrucomicrobiota bacterium. GTDB lineage: Bacteria > Verrucomicrobiota > Verrucomicrobiia > Limisphaerales > JAJXZI01 > CAINDV01. Next base: position 12,682 of record CAINDV010000537.1, on the reverse strand, counting down.
CAAAGGTGCGGCCGATCTTCTAGTTGACGGCAAAGTCGCTCTGAACCGTGGTCCGACATTCGCCAATGGAGTTGACACTGGTATGATCAAGTTCGACCTGACCGACGCCAGAAGCATTGCCCAGATCAATACCTACGCGTCAGGTAACACGCGGGCCAGGCAGTCGTTCACTCTTTACGGCAGCAGTGCCACCGCTGATCCGGGCTGGAATGTTGCAGACGCCACGGTATTCACGCCAGTGATCACAGTGGATTCCCGCGGCGACAGGACCGAATATGAGGCCACCAGCATCCGGCGCAGCGATGGCAAGCCGCTGGGCAGTTTTCGCTGGCTTGTCTGGGCTGCTTCGCCTACGCTTGGCGATATCGGTGGACAGAACACGACCTTTGAAGAAATGCAGGTGATCCCACCAGGTATGGATAGTGAACCGAAGCCTAACTGAAACAAATAAATCAAGAATAATCAAATGAAAAAACGATTAGTAATATTGACCGGGATGACCGCACTGTTGTTAGTGCTGCCCGCGATGGTCCGGGCGGCGGGTGCGGCCTCTGATCCTTTGGACGCCTGCAATGTCGTCTGGGATTCGCCGAGTAAGAACTCCTCTGGCTCGATGCCGATCGGCAACGGCGACATCGGCATGAACGCGTGGGTGGAAGAGAACGGCGACCTGCTGTTGCTGATCGGCAAGACCGACGCCTGGGACGAGAACAGCCGGATTGTCAAGGTGGGCCGCGTGCGGATTACCCTCTCGCCCTCGCCGTTTGTCAAAGGGCAGCCCTTCCGGCAGGAGTTGAAACTAAGAGAAGGGTGTATTGAGGTAAGGGGAAAGCGTTCTTTAATCAGTAATCAGTTGTCGGTAATCAGTAACCAGACATTAGCTACCGATAACCGGTCACTGAACACTGACGACTTCTTGCTCCGCCTCTGGGTCGATGCGAACCGGCCGGTCATCCGCGTGGAATGCGACGGCCCGCAGCCCTTTGACGTCACTGCCAAGACGGAAGTGTGGCGGACCGAGAAACGCCTCTTTGGAGGCATGGAATGGGACAGTTGCTGGCACATGAAAGGAGTGGACGAGGGCAATCGCCCCAAGGAGATCGAGTGCTACCTCACACCCGACACCGTGGTGGCGGGCGGCGAGCGCGTCGTCTGGTATCATCGCAACGAGTATTCGGTGTGGCCCATAGGCATGAAACTGCAAGGGCTCGAGTCGGTCATGGCGAACCTCAAGGATCCCTTGCTTAACCGCACCTTCGGCGCTGCGATGTGCGGCAAGGGGTTTGCCAAGAGCGACGCAAACACGCTCAAGTCTAACAAACCTGCGAAGTCGCACTGTGTTTCCATCTATCCGCTCACCGACCAAACCCCCACCCCGCAGGCCTGGATCGAGCAACTGGACAAGACGATCCAGGCCGCGGATGCCGTTGACCTTGCCAAAGGCCGCGCGGAACACCAGCAGTGGTGGCGCGACTTCTGGAACCGGAGTTGGATCCGCATCAGCGGCGGCGGCGAGGCGGAAACCGTCACGCGCGGCTACACGCTGCAGCGGTGGATGAGTGCCTGCGCGGGCCGCGGTAAGATCGCCATCAAGTTCAATGGCTCTATTTTCACCGTCGAGCGCCGCGATGGCGACAACGCTTCATCCGATCCGGATTGGCGTGCCTGGGGCGGCGACTACTGGTATCAGAACACACGACTGCCCTATTGGCCGATGCTCGCCTCAGGCGACTACGACCTCATGCGGCCGCTCTTCAACATGTATTTCAACACCCTCGAACTGGCCAAAGCGCGCAACCGCATTTGGTTCAACAGCGAAGGTGCCTACGCCACCGAAACCATGAGCTTCTGGGGGCTGATGAGCAATGGCGACTACGGCTGGAACCGCTCCGGCAAACAGCCCTCCGACATGGTCAATTCATATATCCGCTGGATCTGGTCGAGCGGGCTCGACCTGTCGATGATGATGCTGGACTATTACGAACACACTCAGGACCAGCGGTTCCTCAAGGAACAACTGCTGCCCTGGACCGATGCCATGGTCCTCCATTTCGACACCCGCTTCAAGCGCGACGCGGCGGGCAGGCTGATCATCAGTCCTGCTCAGGCGGTCGAAACCTATCAAGGCGGCGTCATCAATCCCACCACGGATGTCGCCGCGCTGCGCGTGGTGCTCGGCCGCCTCGTGGCCTTGCCACCGTCCCTGACAGAAGCTGCGGCGCGGCAGCGCTGGCTGCGCTTCCAGAAGGAGATCCCCGAAATACCCATGACCGAGCGGGACGGCAGAAAATACGTCCTGCCCGCGGAGAAGTTCGAGGGGCGCAGCAACTGTGAAAATCCCGAGTTATATGCCGTGTTTCCCTTCCGGATTTACGGCGTCGGCAAACCAAATCTGGAGATCGGGCGGAACACCTTTGCGGCCCGCGTCGAAAAGGCCCCTAACGGCTGGCAGCAGTCGGCCATCCAGGCGGCCATGCTGGGATTGACCGATGAGGCCAAGGCAATGCTGGTCCAGAATGCATCGAGTAAGCACGGCGGCAGTCGCTTCCCGGCATTCTGGGGACCAAACTACGACTGGATCCCGGACCATTGCCACGGCGGCAACATTCTCAACACCACGCAGACCATGCTGCTGCAGTGCGAGGGCAAAAAAATGCTGCTTTTCCCGGCCTGGCCGAAGAACTGGAATGTCTCCTTCAAGCTGCATGCCCCGTCTAACACCACCGTCGAAGGTGAACTGCGCGATGGCAAAGTGATCTCGCTCAAGGTCACCCCGCAGTCCCGCGCCGCAGATGTGGTTAATATGTTGGAGAAATGAGAGCAGCCCCACGAACTCACCACAAGAATCGTATTGAGCTACAATTCTACCCATGCGCGGCCTTGTAGCGGCGGTCTGGGTCTTCACGGAGTCGAGTGGGTGAATTGGGGGGAGACAGTTCCAGGCCCTTGGACGGGCCACCATGAGGTTTGGACTACCCCGCAAATCGCGCCGCGTTGACTTCCGGACGATTTCCTTTTGGGTTCGTTGCTTCAGATTTCTGGCAACAGGCAGGTTCGGATTTGGAGCCGCAGGTATTCTTCGGCCCGCAGGCCGCAGGCCCGGCGGTGGCGGCCGCGGCTCTTGTTGCTGAGCCCGTCCCCAACACCCAACGGCCCCTTGTTCCACGGTTGGCAGTCAGCCGCAATCCCGTCCCCCTGACGGTCCATCCTGCGGGCCAATTTCGGGTCGGGCGCCCAGCGTTGCCCTTTGAGGGCCGGCTGCCAGTTCTCGCAGCCGCGCCGCGACCAAGCCGCGCTCTGGTAGTCCCCTAACTGGCCCAAGGACTCCTTGAGCCGAGCGGCCAGGTGGAGCCGGCGGTTGGCCGGGTGCCGCTGGGCCAGCGCGCGGCGGCCCTCCCGCGGGAGGTGGGCGCGGGGGGGGGACAGCCGCGCGTATTGCTGACCTTGGACCAACTGGCGATTCTGGCCCGTCAGTCGGGCCTCCGCGCTCTGGCGCACCGGAGCGCGCGCCGCCCCTCGATGGCTCACGACGGGGAACTTGTCGAAGAGGATGGCGACCTGGGGAACCTGCTTCAACGTGGCGTGTTAAACCTAACACGGAGCAGTTAGTTCAGAAAGCCGTTTGAAAAGCAACTGGTTGATGGTGTCAATGGCGGGATGTTCACGTCGCGGCGGGCGGCCGCCGCCTCCGGCTGGAGCGGGACCGCGACTGCGCTGTCGCCATCATCCACGATGCGCGCGCCGTCCGGGACCGTTTTCCAAGGCACTGGGCCGGGTATTACGAGGTCCGTTTGCTTGCTGGAGATCCCCGCTTTCGGGCTCCATTACACAAGACAATAGCCACCTCCCCGCCGTGCGCCCCGAGTGCAGCGATGTCACACTCCCTGGGCACGAGCCGTCCATCCCCGACGGCGGAAGCGCCGCTGGCTGGCGATCGCCGCCGCCGTTGCGCCGCACTCCGCACGGCACGGGTTGGCCCCGTCATTCCCACCGCCGCAACACCAGGGCGCTGTTGGTGCCGCCAAAGGCAAAGCTGTTTTTTAGCGCGATCCGCACGTCTTTCTTCAGCGGTTCGCCACGCACAAAACACAGCGGGCAAAGCGGATCGGGATGGTCCAGGTTGCGGCTCGGGGGAATCACGCCCTGCCGCATCGCGGTGAGTGTGGCCACCAGTTCGACCCCGGCGGTGGCACCCATGAGATGACCGAGTTGGGCCTTGGTGTTCGATACCGGCAGCGCGTCGGTATATGCGCCGAACACTTCGCGCAGCGTCGCGGCTTCCACCACGTCTGCCGGCTTGGTGGCGGTGCCGTGGGCGTTCACGTAATCCACGGCTTCCGGTGCGACCCCGGCCTCGGCGAGCGCTTTGCGGATGGCGCGGACCTGGCCCGCCTGGTCGGGCTGGACGATGTGTTTCGCGTCGGAAGTGCAGCCGTAGCCGAGGACTTCCGCGTAAATCCTCGCACCGCGCGCCTGGGCCACGGCTAAGGATTCCAAGACAAAGCTTGCCGCGCCTTCGCCCATCACCAGGCCGTCGCGGTCGCGGTCGAAGGGCCGGCAGGCGCGTTCGGGATCGGGGTTGCGTGAGAGGACGCCGAGGCGGTTCCAGGCGGAAAAGGTGCCAATGTCCAGCCCGCAGTCGGCGCACGCGGCGACGGCGCGGTCGGCGACGCCAAAGCGGATTTTGTGAAAGGCCTCGCCCACCGCGATCGAGCCGGTGGCGCAAGCGCAACAAACCACGAAGCTCCCGCCGGTGAGCTTGAAGCGGATGGAGGCGAGATGGGCGGGGCGGTTGAACATCAGCCGCACGACGGCGGTGGGCCGGAGCTTGCGGTAGCCGCCAGCGAAGAACGCCCGGGCGGATTCTGTGGTGAAACCGGCGTTGCCGTGGCCGGTGCCGAGAATCATCTCCGCCGCGATCTCGGTCTTACCGTCGGCGGGCAGGCCGGCGTCAGCCAGCGCGCGGCCAACGGCGAAGAGCGCGAGCTGATTGGAGCGGTCAGGATCGTCAATGCCCAGACGTTCAAGCGCGGCAGCAAGGTCAGCGTCGGCGATGTGCCCGGCGCATTTCGTCGGGAGCGGGCTGTCATCGGGAATCCACGGCAAGCGCGAAATGCCGCACCGGCCCGCCAGGAGCGCGGCCCAGAATTCTTCCACCTCGAAGCCGAGCGCACAAGCGACGCTCATGCCGGTAATGACGACGCGTTGGGGAAGCATCATAAAACTCGAAAACCAAAATCCGAAATCCGAAGGAAATCCGAATACCAAAATCCGAAATCCAAATCCAGAACCCGTCGCAGACACGGCCGGTGGTTTCGGATTTCGGTATTCGGATTTCCTTCGGATTTCGGATTTCGAGTTTCGGATTTCACTTCTGCCACCTCTTATGCCCCCAGAGGTATTGCTCCGGGAATTCGCGCACGATCTTTTCGATTTCCCGCGTCAGCGCCTGGGTGATTTCGAAGGCGTCCTTCTCGCGATCGCCGGTGCGCGGACAGGCGATGGGGCCGACGGCGCGGACCTCGTAGCGGAGCGGTCCGGTGCGCACCGCGAAGGCCGCCACCAGCGGCGCGCGGGTCGTCAGGTGCATCATGGCCACGGCCTTGGTCGTCCACGCGGGGCGGCCGAAGAATTCCACAGAGACGCGGTCTGTGATGGCCGCCTGGTCAATCATCAGCGCCAGGATTTCGCCGTTGACCAGCGACTGGAGGAAGCGCATCGGCGAGCGTTCGTTGCGCGAAACGAAGCGGATGTTCTCGCCGGAGCGCCGGGCGTGCGAGACGCGCTCGAGGTAGGGATTGTTGAAGGGCCGGTAAATGACGCACATCTGCTTGAAGCGCGATGCGGCGTGGGCGGCGACCTCCCAATTGCCCAGATGCGCGCTGGCCACGATGATGCCCCGGCCCGGTTCGCGCAGCAGCTTCTCCGCCTCGGGCGAGAGCTGCAGCTTCACGTGCTGATCCCAATTGGCGTCGGTGATGCGGCGGCGGGCGACGATGGTTTCCACGACCATGTAGGTGAAGTTGCGGAAGGCGGCCAGCGCCAGGTGCCGCGCCTCGGCGGGCGTCGCGCACAGCTTGCTCTGGAGCAGATTGTCCACGGCAATATCGCGCCGGGTGCGCCAGCAAAAAAAAATCAGCCGCGCCACGCCATCGGCCAGGCCAAGCACCAGCGGCAAGGGGATGACACTGACGACGTAAAACGCCGTCGCCGCGGCCAGGTATTCGACGAAATACCAGAGCTTGCGAAGTGGGCTTAGGGCTTCCACCGGGCTTCGAGGTAGTCAATGACGTCCTTCACGCGGTCCATGCCGATCAAGTCCACCGGCTCGATTTGGACTGCAAAGCGCGTCTCAATGTCGTAGAGGAAGTCGAGGATGGTGATGGAGTCAAAGCCGATCTGACTCAGGCGCGAGTCTTCGCTGAGGCTCTCGATGGGCAGCACGAGTTGCTTGTGCTGGTGGAGCAACTCTTTCAGGCCCGCAATGATCTGTTCGCGCTTCATGGTGGACACGGTTGGGTTGAAGACGATGGCGGAAAGCACCTCGCTGGTCAATGCGCGCGAAGCGCAAAAGCGCAGGATTGGCGGGGCGGCGCATCCGTAACCTTGGCCCCGTAGTGGTGTAGGCATCTCGCCTGTGACCGTCCCGCCGGGCGGCTCGCCGGGCGAACGGCAACCGGGACAGTCGCCGGGACTATGTCAGCCGCAGACGGCCGTCCCACTGCTCGGAGGCGGTGCCTGGCTGCGCCCCAAAGCCTCCGGGCCAGAGAATTCAAATTGTCATCGGGCCGGGCTGCTGGAATACTCTGCCCGCAGTCTAACCATGAATCTCGTTGAGCAAGTCAAACTGGCCGGGGTCGTCGGTGCGGGTGGTGGTGGATTTCCCACGCACGTTAAACTCGCCGCCCAGGCCGACATCGTCATCGCCAACGGTGCCGAGTGCGAGCCGCTCCTGCACAAGGATGCTGCCGTCATGGAGCACTGGGCTGCGGACGTTGTTCAAGGCCTGGTGTTATCCATGGAGGCCGTCGGCGCTAAAACCGGCGCAGTAGGTATCAAGGCCAAGAACCAGCACGCCGTCCACGCCATCGAGGCGGCCTGCCATGGCAGCCCAGTACGTGTCCACCTCCTCGGTGATTACTACCCGGCGGGCGACGAATACGACCTGGTTTACACCGTTACCGAGCGGCTGATTCCCCCCGGCGGCATTCCGATCCACGTCGGTGTCGTCGTCGCCAACGTCGAGACACTGGCCAACATCGCTGCCGCCGCTGCCGGCAAAGCCGTCACGCGCAAAACGCTCACCATCGCCGGCGCGGTGGTCGAACCGCTCACGCTCACCGTCCCCCTCGGCACCAGCCTGCGCGAGTGCATCGCCGCCGCTGGCGGCGTGACAGTGCCCGATCCAGTCCTTGCCATTGGCGGCCTCATGATGGGCGAAAACACCGATCAATTCGACCGCCCCGTCACCAAGACCACCGGCGGCGTCATTGTCCTGCCGTGCTCGCACCACGTCATGGAGCGCAAGTTCAAGCCGGCAAAGATCCAGCATGCCATCGGCAAATCTGCCTGCGACCAGTGCCGCTATTGCACCGAGTATTGCCCGCGTTTCCTGCTGGGCTACGCCGTCGAACCGCACCAAGTCATGCGCAGCCTCGCCTTCACTGCCACAGGCGTCGAGCATTGGAACCAGTGGGCCGCGCTCTGCTGCGCCTGCGGACTCTGCACTCTCTACGGCTGTCCCGAGGAGCTCTACCCAAAGGAAGCCTGCGACCAATCCAAGGCCGAAATGCGCAAGGCCGGTCTGAAATGGACCGGACCAACGGAGGTCAAACCGCATCCCATGCGCGACGGCCGTCGCGTGCCCATCAAGTCGCTCATGCGCCGGCTGGCCATCACGGAGTACGACCATCCCGCGCACTGGACGACCCGGACCATCGAGCCACCGCGCGTCGTGCTGCCGCTCAAACAGAGCGCGGGCGTCGCCAACACGCCACTCGTCCGCGCTGGCGACCGCGTCCGTGCTGGACAGGCGCTGGGCGAAATCCCCCCTCAGGCACTGAGCGCCATCCTTCACGCGCCCTTTGATGCGGTCGTCGCCGAAGTCACCGGCCAGCAAATCATCCTTACAAGGTAGCCATGATCGAAAAATCTGTCGGACTGATCGAACTCTCCAGTGTCGCCGCCGGTTTCCTGGTGGCGGACACCATGCTCAAGGCCGGCAACGTGCGCTTGTTGCTCTCCCGCTCCATCTGTTCCGGCAAATACATGGTGCTCATCGGCGGCGAGACTGCGGCCGTCGCCAGCGCCGTGCAAGCGGGCGTCGAGGCAGCCAACGGCTGCCTTATCGCCCGCTTCGTCATCTCCAACGTCCATCCCGAAGTGCTCGTCGCGCTGGGCCGCACCCAGACGGCGGGGCCAAACGGCGCACTCGGCATCCTGGAATCCTTCAACATCGCCACGCTCATCCAGGCTGCCGACGCCGCTGCCAAGGCTGCTGCGGTGCAACTGTTGGAAATCCGTCTCGCGATGGCGCTGGGCGGCAAGGCATTCGTGACCATGACCGGCGACGTGGGCTCCGTTCAGGCGTCCATGGCCGCCGGGCGGGCCGTGCTGGCCGAAGCCGGCGTGCTGGTCAACGCCGTGGTGATTTCCCGCCCGCATCCGGACGTTTACAAGGAAGTGATCTGATGCAGATCCAGGCGGTCGACCGTGCGTGGCGCACGCGTCGCCGCCCCGGCAGGAAAGGTGTCGCCCCTGTCCGTTGGCAAGGTTTTGCTTTTCCTGCCGGCGCGCAGCGATCATCCTGCGTCCATGATCGCAACGCCTTATCCCCGCCGCCAGTTCGGCAGTGACAATTTCGCCGGCATCTGTCCCGAAGCTTGGGCCGGACTGGCCGAGGCCAATCATGGCCACTCCGAAAGTTACGGCAACGATCCCTGGACCGCCGACGCCTGCCGGCTTATTCGCGAGGTGCTGGAGACAGATTGCGAAGTGTTCTTCGTCTTCAACGGCACCGCCGCCAATTCGCTCGCGCTGGCGTCCTTCTGCCATTCCTACGACGGCATCTTCTGCCATCAGCTCGCCCACGTGGAGAAGGACGAGTGCGGCGCGCCGGAGTTTTTCACCGGCGGTGCCAAGCTGATCCCCTTGCCGGGTGCGAACGCCAAACTCGATCCCGCCACGCTGGAGCAAGCCGCCCAGGCCCGGACGGACATCCATTTTTGCAAAGCCCGCGCCGTGACGATCACTCAAGGGACCGAGGCCGGCACGGTTTACAGGCCAGAGGAAATCCGCGCGCTGACCAGCACGGCGCACCGTCTCGGACTGCGGGTTCACATGGACGGCGCACGATTCGCCAACGCCGTGGCGTCGCTGGGCTGTCGGCCCCGCGAGATCACCTGGGAGGCGGGTGTGGATGTGCTGAGCTTCGGCGGCACGAAGAATGGCATTCCGGTCGGCGACGCCGTGGTTTTCTTCAACAAGGAACTGGCGCGGGAATTCGACTACCGGGCCAAGCACGGCGGCCAGCTCGCGTCGAAGATGCGCTTCATGTCCGCGCCGTGGGTGGGGATGCTCCGGGATGGCGCGTGGCTGCGGCACGCCGCCCACGCCAACGCGATGGCGCAGCGCCTGGAAGCGGCGATTAGCGGGCTGCCGGCCATTCGCGTGTCCTATCCGCGCCAGGCCAATGCGGTCTTCGTGCAGATGGCCCCGGCGCTGGCGCAATCGCTGGAGGCGCGCGGTTGGACTTTCTACCAAATGCACGGCGAGCCGGATTACCGCTTCATGTGCGCTTGGGACACCACGCCGGAAGACGTGGACGCCTTCGCGAAAGACGTGCGGGAGGTGGCGGCGGGCAGTTGATTCGATGACCTCTGCTTCTGTGACTCGCCGCCGCGCGAGAGACAGGCGGCGGGCAATAGTGGGACATGCATCTTACTCGTCGAGTTGGACGCCCGGCACCGCGGAAGATTGTTTCCGAGGGGTGACTGAAAACGACCGACTGGAAGCCGGTCCCACTACCCGAAGCGATTTCCGCTTCGGAGTTCGGGTTGAATGGATACGCTCAAGGCCCGCCCGGAGCGCCCGCGTTGCGGGATTCGATTGTGACGGCCCAGAGGTTGATGGGCCAGACGGAGCCGCCGAACCTGAGATAGCGCGCGCTGCCATCGGAGAAGGTGTAGTTGGAACCACCGCCCCAGTTGACCGGGGCACCCGTCGGTTCCGCATCGTTGGTAGCTTGCGAGCGATGCACCATGGTGGAGTGGCGGCACTGATCGAGTTGGGTCACGTCTTCCTGCGTCTCAAAATCAAAATACCAATGCATGGAGGTGGTGTCCTTCTCGCCCAGCACCACGGTCTGCGCCGGCGCGGCCAGCGTGCTTTCCTTTAACGTCAGGCCATTGAGGGCTACGATCTGACGCCACTCTCTGGGTCCAGCGTTCGGAAAGAGTGGAATGTAGAAGTCATTCCAGGCATTGTAGATATAGCTGCGCGGCGCGGAATCGGCCGGCCAGGAATTCGTGTCGAACTCCCCCGTGCGCGGGCTGGGGCCATCGCTTGGGCACAGCAGGATGCGGAGATCTTTGTAAACGTAGCGCAGCTTCTCCGGCCAGCGGTTGGGGTGCGAGCGACCCGGGAGAAAGCCGTCGTTGTCATCCACATACATGCGCAGCGCCAGGCCGAGTTGCCGCTCGTTGCTGAGGCAGGCAATGCGCTTGGCCGCCTCCTTGGCGCGGGCCAGCGAAGGCAGGAGCATGCCGGCCAGGATACCAATAATGGCGATCACAACCAACAACTCGATCAGCGTGAAGGCGCTGAGGAGGGCTGGCTGACGAACCGCCGATGACGCAGAATGACGCATGTTGGATGACTAGGTCGGGGGAACTGTCGGTTCAGACGCGAACCAGACCGGAGTTGGTTACACCTTGATTTGAGTTATGGCCCGGAGCCGGCGGGCAGCCTATGTTGCAGCCATGAACGAGCAACCTTTGATAGACGCCAGTCGGGAACAAGTCTTCTCGCTGGCGGCGGAAACCCAGTTCGCCCCGAACGGCATCGTCAGCCGGACGCTGTTGCGCACGCCGGGTGGGCGAGTGACGCTCTTCGGCTTCGACGCCGGCCAGGAACTGACCGAGCACACCTCCACACAGCACGCCTTGGTGCAAGTGTTGTCGGGGACGTGTGAGTTTGCGCTGGCTGGTAATTGGCAGACGCTGAAGGCGGGGGACGCGCTCTCGATGCCGCCGCGGATGGCGCACGCGGTGAGAGCCACGGAACGGTTCTCAATGCTGCTGACGCTGTTCCGGACGGAGTAAGTGACCTGCCCGCCAAGGCCGCCCGGCCTCAGCGGGTGCTCATGAAATAGATCACCACCGCCACGATCGCGGCGGTGGTCGTCCCCAGACCCAGCGCCCACATCATCGCTATCTTGCGTTTGGCAAAGGCGAGGCGCCCGCCCATGCCGGGCAGGAGATAGTAGCGCTCCGGCTCCTTGTTACTGCGAAAAGGAAGCCAGCGCGATGGTTTTGGTTTATGTCTTGAAGACGACCGCATAGGGCAACCGGGGGAGGTTAGGCGGTTCCCGCCTAATTTCCAGCGGTAAATTTTGCCAGGCCCCGCGACGCGCCCCGTGCATTCCCCAATTGCCGGTTGCCACCCGCCGCCCGCCGCGTGGGGGCACGCGGCCTGCCAGCAAAGCAGCCAGCCTGTAGGCCCGGTGCCCGCACTGGGCGGTTCCGAGCACCAACAACTTGGCGTGTTAAAAGTGATTGGAGGCTAGTGGTTCTGCGCCGCACCCGTGATCCAGCGACGCCACCCAGCGGGCACAGTCGGGTGCTGCTGGCCGAGTGTCCAGACCTCAGAAGGAGTGGGGGTTTATGCCGGTAAGAGTGACGAGTTCAAAGCTCAAAAAAGCGTCATTGGGTGCGGGCGGGAAGGGGGGCGATTGCGGATTTTCCAGGGGATCGCCGGACGCTCTCCGGCTACCCTCGGTCATGCCGCTATCTGAATCGCCCAGCAAGGTCTCATCGTCAGTGCCCGCGGTTCCCCCGCCGCCGATCTCCCGCCGGCAGCCCCGCCGCTGGGGCAGTTGCTTTTGGGCCCCAATAAGCGCCATCTCGTCTTCGCCGTTTTGGCGGACGCGGCGGACGAATGTTGGATCCTAGAAAGAGCAGGTGAAGGAATTTAGCCACGGATAAACACGGATGGACACGGATGAAAACGCCATCTGTGAGACTCACCTTTTGGAGAAGGGGGGCCGAGGGGAAAACCACTGTGAATCCGTGTCCATCCGTGTCCATCCGTAGTTGAACTGCTCTGTCTAGGTTGATCGTCTGCTAGGGCTGCGAGAGCCTCGCGGTCGTCCGCCATGACCCGCACGCCCCAGCTTACAAACTCTTGCTGGGCCGGCGCTATAACTCCGGGGTCAAGCTCCCGGCGCGGGATGAAAGTTTCCCGGCCGCCCCCAAAACCATCCGCCGCTGGGGTGCGGCCTGGCACCAAGGCGATCCGGCGGCGTTGCTCCGTGTGTGGGCGGGCCGCACGGCCAAGTGCCAGCGCCCGCTCGTCGTGGCACGGTGCGCGCCGCTGCGCTGGCCGGAGTTAGTGGCGCAACGCACTTAGGGCGCGGTGGGGCGGCGGCAACGGGAGCTTAAGCGTGGGTTCGGGATCCGTATCT
>CAINDV010000536.1 GCA_903847485.1 uncultured Verrucomicrobiota bacterium | reverse complement strand
TTATCTGTCTTGTCGGGATTGTGCGTGCTGATGCAGGCTGTGTCATACGGAGCCGAGGGCACCCAGTGGGACGTGTTTGAAACCTCCTACGAGAGCGCGAAAGCCTATCCGAATCCGTTCACGGAGGTGGAGGTTGATGTCGTCTTCAAGCAAGGCGAAAAACAATGGAAGGTCCCGGCATTCTGGGCAGGTGATAAGAAATGGACGGTGAGGTTCGCCCCGCCGGAGCAGGGAGAATTCACCTATCGCGTGGAATGCACCGACAAGGCCAACACTGGACTGAACGGGAAAGAGCAGCCGCTCTCTGTGGCGGCCTACACGGGCGACAACCCATTGCTGAAGCACGGTTTTGTGCAGGTGCGTCCGGGCACGACGCACTTCGAGCATGCCGATGGCACGCCGTTTTTCTGGCTGGGTGACACCTGGTGGAAGAACCTCTGCAAGCGGATGACCTGGGAAGGCTTTCAGGAACTCACAGCCGACCGCAAGGCCAAAGGCTTTTCCGTGGTGCAGATTGTCTGCGGACCGTATCCTGACGAAAACTTCTTCGCGCCAAGTCTGGAGAATGAAGGCGGGCAGCAGTATCTGGCGCAGGACATGAGCGTGGTCAATCCGAAGTACTTTGACTATGCGGACAGGCGGCTCAAGCATCTCGCGGACTCCGGAATCGTGCCGGCGATTGTCGGTGCCTGGGGAAGAGGCGACTGCAACAGCATGCAGAAATTCGGGGCTGCCAACCTCAAACGCCACTGGCGCTATCTGATCGCGCGCTACGGCGCCTATCCGGTGATGTGGATCCTGGCGGGCGAGATTCCGGAAGAGACGAAAGCGGGGCGGGGCCCCTGGGCCGAAGTGGCGAATTATCTCCGGAGCATCGATCCCTACCATCACCCGCTCACCTGCCACACTGGCCAGGGACGGCAAGTTGCCAAGGGCGACATCCCGGTGATCGACTTCGACATGGTCGGCGGAAATCACGACGAGCGGATTGCCGTGGCACCGCAAACCGTGGCGATCGTTTCCTCGGCCTACGCGACCAAGCCGCCGATGCCCGTGCTGGTCGGCGAGACCTGCTATGAGGGTCACATGCAGCAGGGGTTCGGGGATGTTCAGCGGCGCATGTTCTGGCAGAGCATCCTGAGCGGCGCAGCCGGCCACACGTATGGCGCGGCGGGTATCTGGCACGCCGGCGTGGAAGGCGATCACGGCAACTGGGGCGCCTGGAACCGCCAGCCCTACGACTGGACCACCTGGAAGCATGGGATGAATTACCCCGGCTCCACCCAGTTGGGACTGGGCAAGAAACTGTTGGAAAAATATTCGTGGCAGAGATTCGAGCCGCATCCGGAATGGGCGCCGGGCTGCTTTGCCGCCGGCATTCCGGGTGAAGTGCGGTTCATCTATCTGCCGCGCCGCAACATCTACAATTGGGACGGCGCGGAGGTGAAGGACCTCGAGCCGGATGTCGATTGGCATGTTTCCTATTTCGATCCTGCCACCGGCCGGAAGTTTGATCAGGGGACGATTCAAGCCACGGCGAAAGCGGGCGACAAGGATGCAAAGCCGGTGAGCTTTAAGAAGAACGTTCCGTCCCCGCAGGACTGGGTGCTGGTGCTTGAGCGGGTGAAATGACCGATTCTGACCAAACCGGAGCCTATGACTCGCAACAAACAGGAACCCCTTGCAATGAAGATCATGAAACGGACAATGAATCGTGTGAGGAATGTGTTGGGCGACGAGAAGGGAAACTCCATGCGGAAGACAATGGTTTTAATAACAATACTTGCCTGGCTCGTGGCTGATGGAGCCGCTCAGGCGGATGGAGGCGAGAACACGAGCGTCGGCACGGACACCGTGAAATCGCGAACATTCAATGTTCTGAACTACGGGGCTGTTGGCGACGACAAGACGGACAACACGGAAGCGTTCTCGGCCTGCCTGAAGGCGGTGATCGCTGCCGGCGGCGGAAAAATGTTTATCCCTGACGGGATCTACCGCGGCAGAATTATCATTCCCGGAACCAAAGAGTGGATCACCGTGGAGATCGCGGGCGAGAGCGAACCGACCCCGGTTTGGGGGACGATCGGCACGTTTCCGTTTCCGAAGAATGGCACGATTATCAAATGCCTGTCGGAATCGGGGCCGGCAGTCATCTCTGCAGCCAACGTCCCCGGTAAAATGTACTTCACGTTCTCGGGGGTCAACGTGAGCCTGCGGAACCTTGACGTCCGCACTTACGACAATCCCGGTATCGGCGGCATCGATCTGCTGAACGCGGTGCAATGCAAACTCGAGAACGTCTTCGTCAACACCGGCCGCTACAATGTGCAGGCGTCCAAGCCCACCCGCGGTACGGCCGGCATCAGTACCCCGGCCAACGGCAACGGGGCCCTCACGATCCTGCGCAATGTGATCGTGACCGGGTATCATACCGGCATCCTGGTCAGCGAGCATACCGACGGCGACAACATCAACTTGGGTTCCAACATCAACGGCTTGGAATTCGTCTTTGCCCATCATGCCTCCCGCTTCGGCCGGGTGTGTGCGCAACGGTGTACGCACGCAATCGCAGTGACGGGCAAGCACGGCTTTTCGATCGAACAACTGGATATCGAGATTGCCGGCCCGGGTCAGACCGACGACAATAACAAATGGCAGGCAACGGCATACGATATCAATGACCCCAACAGCCTCGGAAGCGCTGACCTCAACTACTGGGTTGTCGAGGGGAATGTGGGTGCGGTCGAGAAGTTCACCCGCAACGGCGGCGCCTCGATCCGCGCCCGTCGGATCGGCTCCGCCCCGGCCGGAAGCAAGTAACTGGGAGACCTTATGAAACAATCGATAAAGAAGCAGATGATGGCGGTCTGTCTAGCGATGTGCTGTTGCGGTGTGGCGGGGGCGGATACCAATCCTCCTGCGGTCACGCTCCATGTCCAGGCGACGAAAGCTGTCCGACTTGTAGTCCCGTCGGAGTCGGGATCCGTGGTCGGGAATGTCGGGCGGGTGTTTGCCCGGCAGGTCCAGCAACGGTGCGATGCCAAGGTCATTACGACGGGCGACGCGCCGCTGACGGTGGAATTGACGATTGCATCCGGCATTGGGGCCGAAGGATTCCGCATCGAGGACCGGCCGGGTGGCGGCGTGCGGATCGTCGGCAATGACGAGCGCGGTGTGCTTTATGGTGTCGGCAAGTTCCTGCGGGCGTCGCGGTACGATAAGGGCGGCTTTGCGCCCGGCTCGTGGCGCGGCACGTCGGTTCCGCAGAAGCCAGTGCGCGGCATCTACTTTGCGACCCATTTCAACAACTTCTATCACGACGCGCCGATCGAAGAGGTGGAGCGGTATGTGGAGGAACTCGGGCTGTGGGGATTCAATACGGTCGCCTTCTGGTACGACATGCGCTATGCCGGGAGGGGCTTTGATGATCCGGATGCCGTTCAGCTCCGGGCGCGGCTCACAGATCGGGCAGGCGGCAAAACGGATCGGGCTTGACGTCGGCATGATTTTCGCGGCGAACGATTCCTATCAGAGCGCGCCCGCGGACATACGCGCGGATGCCGGCGGCATGCGCGGCGCGATCTATCCGTGGAATGTCTGCCCAAGCAAGCCGGAAGGGTTGAAGTACAGCCTCAAGGTG
>CAINDV010000535.1 GCA_903847485.1 uncultured Verrucomicrobiota bacterium | reverse complement strand
CTTACTTCTGGGGCGGCGCCGCCGTCAGGCGGGCCAGGCGCAGGTTCAGCTTGTCCCGGGCTTGCTGCAAAGTTTGTTGCGCCGTCGGATCACCGCTGACGGCCATGAGTTGGTCAATCAACACCAGGCGTTGACTGATGCCTTCGGGCGTCTGCACCGCGGCGCCGGGAAGAGTATAGAAGCTCTGGTTGCCGGCCACGATCCGGGTGGACTTGAGGTCGCTCCATGACTGGACATTCGGATACTTCGTGAGCACGCCATCTATCGGATACGTTTGTTCGCCAGCCAGAGGTGAGTTGAGATAGGGCCAGAAGTTGCCGGGGATGGTTTGGCCACCAACCTGGCTGATGATGAACAGTCGCGCATCAGCGTTCTCCGCCGCCAATTGAGTCAACACTGCGAGCGCGGCCAGGCGGTTCCCGGAGCTGGCCGCCGGGTCCGCCATCCGCAGCAGCGCCGGCACCCCGGCGCTGTCCGGCAAGTTCGCCAGGGCCGCCGTGGCGTAATACTTCCAACGCCCTGCCGCCTGCTCCAGTTCCGGCACGAGCGAGGCATCACCATACTTTTGAAACACTTCGAACAGTGGCGCTACGTCCACGGCTGGGGCCTGACTGGGTGGGGTTTGCGCCAGCGCACTGCGGGCGGCCGCGAGAATCCTCTCCCGGTATTGGCCTTCCGCCACCGCTTCCAGGTTCCCCGCCAGCGCGGCGATTTCGCGCGGCACTTTGGTTTCGCCCAACGTCTGATCCAGCAGGGCAATGGCCTCTGGACCGCCGATTTGCCGGAGCGCATCAAACGCTGCCAGTCGCGCCGAACGCTGGCCGAGCGCGCGCGCTGCTTCGGGATCAAACATAGTCTCCTGGTTCTGCACCAGGAAAGCGCGCAGGGCCGGGATTGCCGCCGGGCCGCTTTGCACCAGTTGTTGAAAATTCGTCTTCCAAGCCTGAAGAGCTTCCGCCGTTAGCGCGTTAGTTCCGCCTAGCCGGGACAATCCGGTCGCGAGGCTGCTCATGACTGGGTCCACCGGTTCCGCGGCAACGGGGGGCGGCTGGGGCGGAGGTGCCACGACCGCAGGGGGCGTCGGCAAAGCCGCCAGTTCGGCTGGAGCCGCCGTTTCGCTTTCTCCTCCGGGCGCACGCAGGCGGACGAAGCTCTTCGGTGCGGACTCCCCGGCAGCCGATTGAGTATCCGCTGGCGGAGTGGCCTCGCCGGTGGGCGCTGGGTTAGACCGCATCCTCCACACCAACGCTCCGATGCACACAAGCAAGCAAGACACCGCCGCGACGATAACCGCCGCGCGTGCGGCACGGTGCGACCGTTCTGGGGCTGGATCGGGCGGGCTATTGGTGGCGCGTTTAGAGTTCATGGCAATTGATTCGTGAGCCGTAGGACCGGCAGAGTCTGTCCAAGCTAACGCCTGTGGGCAAGCGCGAATTGGCCCAAGGCACCAACCTGGAAAGATGGAAAGAGCAGTTTAACCACAAAAGAACGCCTAGCAGCCTGTCTGACTTAGCTCAAGGCGGCAGGCAAGGTGGTGGTGGTTTCCCGGACGGCTGTGAAAATGGGTTCTGGTTCATCGGTGGCGGAACCCACTTGGTGATGTTCTGGCGCGCCACTAAGGTTGCCACCGGG
>CAINDV010000534.1 GCA_903847485.1 uncultured Verrucomicrobiota bacterium | reverse complement strand
CAATCCCGCGTGGTCGTGCCAGAGGATCTTGGCGCGCTCGACTTGGCGCACCGGTGCAGAGCGCCAACGCCGCCGCGAGGCGAGGCGTGTCTTCTCCTCAACGGTGAGATGCAATACCGGGAGTTGGGATTTTCCAGCCAGCTGTGAGCACGTGGACGAAAGATCTCATTCTGTAAAGCTTTTAGCCTGAACTCCGAAGTTGCCTCAATCCTTAGCGAAGGGGGTGATTGGTTCAGAAAGGTGGCAGGTTGGGGCTGGGAACGAGAATATTGGGGGTGGTGGGCGCGGCTGGCTGGCTGGCACCGCCTGGAAAAGGCTTGGGCAAGCACGAGGCGGCCCCCCGTTTGGGCGGTTAGGCGTGCAGATCACACCGCGGGCCGACACCTCCCCCGCCGCGCCCGGCGGGCGAGTTCACGGCGGCGCTCCAGCGGCCGGGCTGGGACTAGGCGGAGTCCACCAACTCCACGACCTGGCCGCCCGGTTTGCGCTTGGGCACCCAGCGCTGCACAAACCGCCGCCACCAGCGCAGCCACCCCGCCGCGATGCATAGCGTCGCCACCGTGGAGCGGGCGTGGGTGCTTACTTTCACTGGCACCGTCAGCAGTTGGCGAATGATCGTTGTAATCCGCCAGCCTTGCGCCTCGGCGGGCAAATCCAGCACTTTGAGGCTCCCCAGGACGTTGTAGGCCAGCATCCCGATGGCGTAGAAGGCTTGGTTGGCGAGCAAGTCTTGGCAGGGCGGATGGTGCAGGTCCAGGCCGCTGAGCACTTCGCGGAAGTGCTGTTCCTTGGCGCCTTTGCGTTGGTGCCGCTCAAAGACCGCTTGGGGACTATCAGCGGGTCCCGCTTGGCAGACGCGGTAGGCATAGCGCCAGAGCAGGTCGCCGTCCTCTTTCCAACGCACGGTCGCAAAGGTTTGCACTTGGGCGCACTCGCCGGGTTGGTGCTTGAGCCAGGCATATTGTTCCGGCGGTTGACCGGCCGGCGGCAGTGGGCTCCATTGGCGCTCAGGTAATTCCGCCGCCAAGCGGTCCAATTGGTCGGTCCACTTATTGTAACTCACGCTCCAGCGGCTGAAGTGCGCCGGCGCGAGTTGGTTGAGATACTTCCCGGCGCTGGCAGCGCTGTCGGCGTAGAAGTAACTGGGCCGCGTGGCCCAGCGCGCCTGGTGTTCGGCCACCAACTCCGGCAGGTGCGCGCTCACCTCGCCCGCGCCATCCAAGATGCCGTCCAACAGCCAGGGGCCATACCAGAGGGTCTGCCAACTGAAGGCGCGATTGCCCTCGTAGTTTTTGCGCGCCCCGGCGAACTTATGCCCCGCCACTTCGATCTCGGTGTCGTCGAAGAAGAGTTCCACTTCGCCGCCGTGCAGCCAGCGCCCCGGTTGGGCTTGCCCGCTGGCCCAGTCCACCAGGTCGGCGTTAATCCGATGCAAGGCGCGCACGCTCTGGGCGGTCTGCGCGCGCAGCCATTGGCCCAGGGTGGTCTGGTCGGCCCCGCGCGCCAGGCCCACCAGTTGCAGCAGCACGGCGTCCTGGCCGAGCCGCTCGGCATCAGCGAGGGAGGCGCCGCCGCTGGTGAGCGCGAAGAGGATTTGGGCGACGTTGGCGGCGGGGGTGAAACCGGCGCCGAGGCGTTGGCGCGGGTCCATGGAGGGTTCCGCCTGGAGGCGCTGCCAGAGGTCGAAGCGGCGGCAGAGGGCATCGACGAGCACCTGTCCACCATGGGCGCTGGCCTGGTCGGAGTTGGTGAATTCGAGATGGAGCTTGGGCTTGCGCTTGGTGAACAGCGGCATGGGCACAGTATCACCCCATAGGTGATGTCATGGCAACCATTTTTTTCACCCGCCGAGGCGTTGCTGAGCTTCAGGCTAAGGTTTGAGGACTAGTTGAGGCGTTGCCGCCAGGAGCAACTTCTCGGATGAACCACAAAAAGACCGCCATCGCAGTGATGGCGGTCTTTGGTGAATGACTTTCCGGCAGTGTTAGCGGGTTTCCTGGAGCAGCCGCTGCATGAGGACTGAGTCGGCGTTTTCGTTGGCTTTCGACAGTTCAGTGTTGCACAGGACAATGGCTCCGTTCTTGTTGACGTCGTAGAGGAAGTAGGTCACGACGCCAGCCTCGCCGCCCGTGTGCGAATACTGGGTGACGCCTTCGGCTGATTGGCCCTTGAATAGTTGGAGGCAGGCGGTGGCATCGGCGGCCGGGAACTGCACGCGCTGGAACTCGTCAATTGAGCTTTGCTGTAGGATGCGCTGGCCGTGCCACTCGCCCCGGTTGATGAGCATGATCATGAAGTTAGCCCATTCGTTGACGCTGCTCCGAATTTGGCCGCTGGGCCATTCATCGAAGCCGTAGATGCCATAGGAGACAAAGCTCTCGTTGTAAGGCAGAGCCACGCGGGAGGGATTGGCTAATTCGGCGTAGAACCAGCGGGTATTGCTCATGCCCAGAGGAGCGAACAGGTTCTGGTTGCAGTATTGGTTGAAGGGCTGATCAGCCGCCTTTTGGATGACTAACCCCGCCAAGGTTGATCCCATGTTGGCATACTTGTGGTACTCACCGGGCTGGTGGTCAGCGTTCCAGAAAGCGCCGTCCTTGTACATTGATCCGCCGGCGATCAGCGCGCTGCGGACGTAATCCTCCAACGGAGTCACCGGGTCAGGCCGGGGATACTCGGCAACAGTCCGGTCATCGGCATCAACCACGCTGGCCGCGTGCGCCAAGAGCTGGCGCATGGTGATGCTTACTCCGGGGAAGTTGGGGTTGCGCACCGTGAATCCCAGGTAGGTGCTGATGTCTTGATCCAGGTTAAGCTTACCCTGCTCCACCAAATGCAGCGCCGACAGTCCGACAAACGGTTTGGAACAGGAAGCCATTGAGTAAAGGGTGTCGGCGTCCGCCAGCGTGCCGGTTTCCCGGTTGGCTAGTCCGTAGCCTTTGGCTAGGATTAGTTGGCCGTTCTTGATGATGGCTACTGCAGTGGAGGATACCTTGTTACTCGTGAGCCACTGTTCGATGTAAGTGTCCAGCGCCGTCCAGTTAGTGGGGTTGTCGCCGGATAGCACCGCTCGATAGAAGCGCTTAGCCTCATTGGGAGAGTTAGTGGTCAAGACCTGAACGGGGTTGTTCTGGAGGAGATAGGAAGTCAAGTCCTGCCAGTGGACGAGGTTGGTAGAGAATTGCACCAGGGCCGTCTTACCCTGTTCGCCTTCCAGGTCAAAGGAGAAGACATACCCCGGGTGAGTGGCTGGGTGCAGCAAGCGGAGGGGCGTGGCAGGGCCGGGATCCACCAAGCCGGCCTGAGTCGCCAAGTAGCCGACAGCGGAGCGGGTCATCTGGGTGGCAAAGGCGTAGTCAATGTATCCCGGGGTCTCAATCGCGTCGCTGGGTTCGTGGTAATGGCTGTTAGTCCCGTTTTCGATCAGCAGGCAGGCCTGGAAGCCCAGGACTTCAAACGAATTGTGATCGCTGTCGGGAGTGGGTCCGCCGACGGTGGTAACCAAGCTAGGCGCATAAAGAGCCACCGCGTTACTAAGTGCGAACTT
>CAINDV010000533.1 GCA_903847485.1 uncultured Verrucomicrobiota bacterium | reverse complement strand
CAGGAAAAGCAGACAGAAAAATTGAAGACAGAAAAATGGGGGTTCCTCTTTATTTTTCTGTCTGCTTTTCCTGCTCCGTTGCGGCCCTGCTGTGCTGCGTCTTTGCGCTAAGCCAGCACGGCATGGATACGGCTCGGCTCGGCCACCGACCAAGAACGGCTCGGAGGCAGAAGTCAGCGGCAGTCGTGCAGGCATGCTTATCGGCGGTTCGCGGATCGTTCCAGACGAACTCACCAGTCGCCCGAACCGGCACCGCCTACGCCGGGGCGTGCGGGTGCCTCCGGCCGGCCAGCCACTCTGCCGCCAGGCGGGAGACGCACTTCAGTCACATTTTCGCTTGCCAGACGCTTGACTTCGGGGCCGGTCTTGGGTATCTCCCCCCGCATGAAATCATCTTTAAGTTTGCTCGTTCTCGGTCTCACTGTTGGCTCGCTTTGCCAGGCGACAGCACTGGATTGGTATCGCTGGCGCGGGCCGGATTTGAATGGTCTTTCCAAGGAAACCGGCTGGCTGACGGAATGGCCGGCGGGCGGCCCGACCGTGGTGTGGAAGGCGTCGGTCGGCATCGGCTTCTCCTCGGTAACCGTGGCCGACGGCCGCTGCTTCACCGTCGGCAACCGCGACGAAAAGGATACCGTGTATTGCTTCGACGCGGCGACCGGGAAGGAGCTTTGGAAGCACACTTATTCCTGCCCCTTGCTGGCGAAATTCTACGAGGGCGGCCCCGGCTTTACCCCGACAGTGGATGGCGACCGCGTTTTCGCCTTCAGCAAGACGGGTGAGGTTTTCTGCCTCGAAGCCGCGACGGGCAAGGTCGTCTGGTCGAAGAATCTGGCCCAGGAACCGGGCCTGAAAGCACCCACTTGGGGCTTCGCGGGTTCGGCGCTGATCCACGGCGATCTGCTGTTGCTCGACGCCGGAGCGGCGGGCACGGCGCTCGATAAGAAGACTGGGCGCGTAGTCTGGAGCAGCGGCCCGGAAGCCTCCGGATATGCGACGCTGGTGCCGCTAGATTCGAAGAGCGAGACGATGCTCATTTTTGGTGCCCAGGCATTGATCGCGGTGAACACCAAGGACGGCAAGGAACTTTGGCGGCATCCTTGGAAGACGAGTTACGACGTCAACGCGGCGGACCCGGTGGTTGCCGGCGATCGCGTCTTCATTTCCTCGGGCTACGACCGTGGCGGCGCGTTGATCCAGTTGGCCGGCGGCAAACCGGCCGTCGTTTGGGAGAACAAGAACATGCGCAACCAATTCAATAGCTCAGTGCTATGGGAAGGCCATCTCTACGGCGCGGATGATAACCAGCTCCGCTGCCTCGAACTGGGAACCGGGGCGGTGAAGTGGACGGAGAAACCCGTCGGCAAAGGCTCGTTAATGCTCGCCGACGGCAAGCTGATCGTGCTGAGCGAGCAGGGCGAATTGATGATTGCGCCAGCTACGCCGGAGGGCTTCAAGCCCACCGCCCGCGCCAAGGTGCTTGATGGCCGTTGCTGGACCGCGCCGACGTTGTCCAATGGCCGCATCTATGGCCGGAACGCCGCCGGTAACTTGGTCTGCGTGGATGTGCGCGGGAAGTGACCGGGGCGGTGCCGACCGCCGCGTTAGATGACGGTGTTGTGGGGGACTATGCCGTTGCGCGGGATGATCACGATCCCGTCCCGGATGTAGTAGATCGGGTGGTCCGTGTTCTCCGGCTTGCCGGCTGGCGAGATGATCACGTTGTCGCCGATGCGAGCGGATTTATCAATGATGGCGTTCTCGATGCGACAGTTGCGTCCGATGCCGATGCGCGGAATGCCCTTGGACTCGTAATCCAGAATGGAGCCGTCCGTCTCGTAAAAGTCGGAACCCATGGCAATCACCCGGTGCAGACGGCTGCCTTCGCCGACGAAGCTGCGCAGGCCGATAATAGTGTGGGAGATGTTGGAGCGGTTGATGATGCAGCCGTCCGAGACGATGGCGTGGTCAATCGCCGCGCCGTTGATCTTGGAACCTGGCAGGAAGCGCGGACGGGTGAAGATCGGCGCGGTCATGTCGAAGAAATTGAACCGCGGCAGCTCGGCGACGAGGTCCAGGTTTGCTTCGAAGAACGACCGGATGGTGCCGATGTCCTCCCAGTAGCCCTGGAAAACGTGACTGAAGACCCGGTGGGTCTTGATGGCCTCGGGGATGATGTGTTTGCCGAAGTCGGTCTTCTTGTTGTCCAAGAGTGACTTGATCAGCTTGCTGTTGAAGACATAGATGCCCATGGAGGCGAGGAACAACTCGCGCCCGTCTTCGATGCCCAACTGTGGATACCAATTCCGCTCCAGGCGCAGGGAGTCGAGCACATCCGCTTCCTTGGGCTTCTCCACGAAGCGATGGATGCGCCGGTCCCCGTCAATCTGCATGATGCCCAACGAGGACGCCTGGTCGCGCGGCATGGGGATGGTGGCGATGGTGATGTCCGCGCCGGACTGGGCGTGCTGAGCCACCATCTCGCTGTAATCCATCCGGTAGAGCTGGTCTCCGCTCAGGATCAGCAGATACTCGAAGTCGTTGCCAGGATTGAGAAAATGGATGAGGTTTTTCCGCACCGCGTCGGCCGTGCCCTGATACCAGGATTGATCACCGTGCGTTTGCTCGGCGGCCAGGATTTCCACGAAGCCGGCAGTGAAATGATCGAACTTATAGGACTGCGCTAGGTGCCGGTGGAGCGAGGCCGAGTTAAACTGTGTCAGGATGTAAACGCGCTTGTAGCCGGAGTTGATGCAGTTGCTGATGGGCACATCCACCAGCCGGTATTTGCCGGCCAAGGGCACGGCAGGCTTGGAACGTTCGCGGGTGAGGGGAAACAGCCGCGTTCCCTGTCCTCCACCCATGACGACGCACAACACGTTGCTGGTATTTGAAGATTGTCTGACTGCTTGGGCCATAATGGTGGACCTTTCTGGCCAAGGTTATACTTCACGAGACGGCCTTGAGGCAAGCTGTATTGGGAAAATTCAGCAATTCCCATTTTGGCTTGGAGCGCGGACAATCTTGTCTGCCGGCGTGCGCGAACTTGGCGCAAGGCGGACAAGATTGTCCGTACTCCAAGCCAAAATGGGAATTGCTGGGAGAATTCTCCACCGGCGCACACGTTGGCCGGCACGCGGCGGGGGCCTAAAACACTTCGGCCCGCAGACCGGTGGCCTCGCGAATCTGCTGCGCGATCTGGGACAGGCGCTTGAGCGGCAGGTGGCCGCAGGCGGCCCCGTGCGGCGGGCGGTGCGCCGAGTACACCTGCACCAGCGAGATTTGCGCCCCCTCCACCAGCAGTTCCCGCAGGCGCTGCACGTAGGCTTCGATCTCCCCGGCGAGCGGTTCCGCGCCCTCAATCGAGGGAAACAAACTTTGGATGACCACCGGCCGCTCGCGGGCCACCAGCAGGATGTTTCGCAGCAGGTGGGGCAGAGTGATGGCGGAACGGTTCACCCGGTTCAGATAGGCCTGGGAACCGCCGTCCAGTTTGGCCCAGATTTCATCCTGGCCGGTGAAAACTTGCAACCCTTCACGCACCTCCGGCACGTCCAACCCGCTCGCATTGGTGATCAACACCAGCTTGAAAAACGGAAACCGCCCCTGCGACCGCAGGTGTACGACTTCGTGGACGACCTCCGCGAAGTTCGGGCAGAGCGTCGGTTCGCCGTTGCCGCTGAGCGCCACTTCCTTCAGCTCCAGCAGTTCATCCGGCGTGTTCTTGAACGCCGGGAATTCCCGCATCCGCCTCTGAAACGCCAGGTCCAATACCGTCTGCAACTCCGCCCCCATGGCGCGCACGTTGACTTTGCGCTCCAGGCCGGGCGCATCGCGGTTCACCTCGCAGTAAACGCAGTCGAAATTGCAGAGCTTGTCGGGATTCAGGTTGACCCCGACGGACAGTCCGCGGGCGCGCTGGGAGACGACCGCGTACACGAAGCGCCGATCCAGAAAATGCCGCGGCGCGCCGAACCCGGTGGCGACGGGGCGCCTAACTGTCGGCGACGGGACGGACTGCGGTTCCAAACTTGCAGTTGGATGTTCCATTGCGGCTGCCAGCTTCGCCCCGCGGCGGTAGGCCCGCTTGCCATACCTTGTGAAAGGCTTTCCCTAATTTGCACGATAAAGCCCGCTTCCAGCGGCAAGCGACGGTGTGCTCCGCGCAAAATTGGTAAGGCACCCCGCTCTCACTCGGTCTCACTCGGGCGCAAAGCAAACTAGTCCGGCTATGGGATGGCTGTGATAGAATGAGATTTTTCGTCCATGTGCTCACAGCCTGGCTGGAAAATCCCAACTCCCGGTATTGCATCTCACCGTTGAGGAGAAGACACGCCTCGCCTCGCGGCGGCGTTGGCGCTCTGCACCGGTGCGCCAAGTCGAGCGCGCCAAGATCCTCTGGCACGACCACGCGGGATTG
>CAINDV010000532.1 GCA_903847485.1 uncultured Verrucomicrobiota bacterium | reverse complement strand
TGTCTCCAACTCTAAAACCCAAGGAGATTGGAGACAGGCGCGACGCCTGTCCTACGCTTCCCGGCCTCTCCATCGCCGGCGTCTGCGCGCTTTCGGTGGACGATGCCGATGCCTTCTTCGCCAGCCTTCAGCTCACCGATTTCCAGAAGAAGATCGCCGCCGAACCGCTCAAGGAAATCCGCGCCCGCCTAGGCTTCCTGAAGAACGTCGGTCTCGGCTACCTCACGCTGGACCGCGAGAGCGGCACGCTCAGCGGCGGCGAAGCTCAGCGCATCCGCCTCGCCACGCAGATCGGCGCGGGCCTCGTCGGCGTGCTTTACATCCTGGACGAACCGAGCATTGGCCTGCACCAGCGCGACAACGACCGCCTGCTCCGAACCCTCGCCGGCCTGCGCGACCTCGGCAACACCGTCATCGTCGTCGAGCACGACGCCGACACCATTCGCAAGGCCGATTACATTCTGGACCTCGGCCCCGGCGCGGGCGTTCACGGCGGACACGTCGTCGCTGCCGGCACGCTTGCCGAAGTGCTGGCAAACAAGAAGTCCCTCACCGCGCGCTACCTCACCGGCGAGCTTTCGATCCCAGTGCCAAAGCATCGCGTCGCGGCCGACCCGGCGCGCGGCTGGCTGGAGGTTCTTGGCGCAAACACGAACAACTTGCAGAACCTCGACGTCCGCATTCCGCTGGGTGCGCTCACTTGCGTAACCGGCGTCAGCGGCTCCGGCAAGAGCACGCTGGTGGACGACATCCTGCGCCGTGCTTTGATGCGGAAATTGCATGGCTCCAAGGAAGCGCCGGGCGCGCACCGCGAACTGTGCGGCTACGAAGAACTCTCCAAAGTCGTCGTCATTGACCAGACCCCCATCGGCCGCACTCCGCGCAGCAATCCGGCCACTTACACCGGCATCTTCAACCACATCCGCGACCTCTTCGCCAAGCTGCCCGCCGCCCGCATCCGTGGCTACGAGGCGGGGCGCTTCAGCTTCAACGTCAAGGGCGGGCGCTGCGAGAAGTGCGAAGGCGACGGCCTGCTGAAGATCGAGATGCACTTCCTGCCGCCGGTTTACGTCACCTGCGAAACCTGCGCCGGCCAGCGCTACAACCGCGCCACGCTGGAAATCACTTACAAGGGGCTGAACATCGCCGACGTGCTGAACCTGACGGTGGACGAAGCGGTGGAGTTTTTCCGCGCCGTGCCGCAAATCTCCGATGCCTGCATCACGCTGGCGCAAGTCGGCCTCGGCTACCTGCGGCTCGGCCAGGCCGGCACCACGCTCAGTGGCGGCGAGGCGCAACGCGTGAAGATCGCCGCCGAACTGAGCCGCCGCCAAACCGGCCGCACCATTTACATCCTCGACGAACCCACCACCGGCCTGCATTTCCACGATGTGGCGAAGCTCCTGGAAGTGCTCTTCAAGCTCCGCACCAGCGGCAACACGCTGCTGGTGATTGAGCACAACCTAGACGTCATCAAGACTGCCGACTGGGTGATTGATCTCGGTCCCGAAGGCGGCTCCGGCGGCGGGCGAATCGTGGCCCAAGGCCCGCCGGAAACGGTGGCGCAGTGCGCGGAGAGCTACACGGGAAGATACCTGGCAAGTGTGCTCAGTCCTGCGGCCAGCCGATGACGGCGTGAACCCACCGCCCAATTCCGGCTCGCTTCCGCCGCCCGGTTGGATACGCTTGGCCCCGGTGAACGCCCGCACACAGCAATGGCAAATTCCATGAACGCCTACCGCAAAATCCGCGTCTTCGTCGCCTCACCGGGCGACGTGGCGGAGGAGAAAGCCGCCCTGGGCAAGGTCATCACCTCCCTGAACCGCACCCTTGGCGACCGCTTCGGCATCGTGCTGGAGATGAAGGAATGGCGGCAGGTCGCGCCTGACATGGGCCGGCCGGAGGACGTAATCCTGGCCGACCTTCGCGTGGAAAGCTGGGACATCTTCGTGGGCATTCTCTGGCTGCGATTCGGCATGGCTCCGGGGGCGGTAGATCCCACCACCGGCCGGCCCTTCGACTCGGGCACGGAGGAGGAATTCTCCCTCGCCTACCGCGCCTGGCAGAAGTTCCGCCGGCCCCGCATCCTGTTCTACCGCAGCCTCCGGCTGCCGGCGCGGCTGCTGGACATTGACGGCGTGCAGTTCGACCGCGTGGGCCGCTTCTTCAAGCAGTTCGACGCCATCAACGGCCAGCATCCCGGCCTCTTCTCCGAGTACCTCGAAGTGGAGGACTTCAAAGACCTCGTCCACGAACACCTCGAAAAACACCTGCTGGACGACCACATCCCGGCCAGCGCTGAACCGCCCGCCACCACCAAGGCTCCCGCCACCAGAGGATTCTCCGCGAAGGGAGAAGCTTCCTTTGACCTGACCACCCTCATCCAACCGCCGCCCGCGCCCGGCCGTCCCGTCCTGCAAACCAGCGGGATGCGGAAGCTGCCAGCTTTCCGAAACCCCTTCATCACCGGCCGGCCGATCACCGATCCGGTGGACTTCTTTGGCCGCGAGCGGGAAACGAATTTCGCACTGGCGAAGCTGCGGACCCGGCAATCCGTCTCCATCGTCGGCGAGCGCCGGATTGGCAAGACCTCGCTGCTGCATTTCATCCTACACCGGGCGAAGGAAGAGTTCGGCTCGCAGGCCCGGCTCGGCTTGCTCGACCTGATGGCCGCGACCGCCCGCACCCCGGCGGCACTTCTGGCGCAAATCCAAGCCACGCTGGGCGTTTCCGATGCGACCACCACGCTAACCGGCCTGGCGGAGCGATTGGCGGGCCTGACCCAGGCGGGCGGGCATCCGGTACTGGCATTTGACGAGATGGAAATGGTCATCCGCTTTCCGGCGGAATTCGCACGGGACTTCTTCGAGACGCTCCGGGCGGCGGCGCAGGCGGGGCACCTGACGCTGCTCACGGCGTCGCGGATTTCGCTCCAGGAAATGCACGAGCAGGGCGCGCTCGTCTCGCCGCTCTATAACATCATGGGCCGGCTCGCGTTGGGACCGTTCACCGAGGCGGAGGCGGAGGAATTCGTCCGGCTGCCGCGCGTCGGGGTGAAGTTTACCGCCGAGCAGGCGGAGGAAATCCTGCGGCGCGGGAAGCAATCGCCGTTGCGGCTCCAAGTCCTCTGCTTCCATGTCGCCGAGGCCAACCGGGTGCCGGGCGGAAACTGGGCCAAAGTGTGGGCCGATGCCGAAGCGGAGGCCGTCGGGATGCTGGAGCCGGGCCAAACCGAGACGAAGCAGGAGAAAGCCTGACGCCATGCGCCGCCAGCCATCGGCCCCGGAGGGGCCAAACGTGAATAGCCCCGGATGCAATCCGGGGAAGAAGGTTTCCCCTCTGCGATACGACCCTGAAGGGGGCGAACTGGCGCTGCCGGGCGGCACCTTCAACCCGAACTCCGAGACGGCAAGGGGAGCGCGCCCGCCCCGGGCGCGGTTTTCCGCGCCCCCGCGGAAAACACCGACGGCGGGAAATTGCGCGCTAGCCGGAAATTCGTCACGGGGCGAAAGTGCTGGCCGCGAGGGCGCGTCCAGCCACGCCCGGGGCGGGCGTGCTCCCCGAACCTTGGAATTCGGGTTCAACCCCTCCGGGGTTGTGACGGTTATTGCGGCGGGTTTCTCCGGGTTGCACCCGGAGCTATTCACGTTTCATCCCTTCGGGATGGTGGTCCCGGTGAGCGCACGGCGTTTTGGACTGCGGTGGCAGAGCGGAGCGGCAACACCGCTTTCGATGCGCGGGCAATCTCTCGGAGAGCGGCATGGCGCTGCGCTTCCCGCCGCAGTCCAAGACGCTACGCGGGGCAGGGAGCGACGCCGTCAAGGCGGTAGCCGCGGACGTGAGTCCGCGCTGATTTCGGAATGGTGGCTCCGCCAGCCATCGGCCCCGGCGGGGCCAAACGTGAATAGCCCCGGATGCAATCCGGGGAAGAAGGTTTCCCCTCTGCGAGACGACCCTGGTGGGGTCGAACTGCCGATGCCGGGCGGCACCTTCACCCCGAACTCCGAGATGGCAAGGGGAGCGCGCCCGCCCCGGGCGCGGTTTTCCGCGCCCTCGCGGAAAACACCGGCGGCGGGAAATTGTGCGCCCGCCGGGAATCTGTCGCGGGCCGAAAATGCTGGCCGCGAGGGCGCGTCCAGCCACGCCCGGGGCGGGCGTGCTCCCCGAACCTTGGAATTCGGGTTCAACCCCTCCGGGGTTGTGACGGTTATTG
>CAINDV010000531.1 GCA_903847485.1 uncultured Verrucomicrobiota bacterium | reverse complement strand
TTGGGCAGCAGATCATT
The DNA here is from genome assembly GCA_903847485.1 of uncultured Verrucomicrobiota bacterium. Taxonomy (GTDB): domain Bacteria; phylum Verrucomicrobiota; class Verrucomicrobiia; order Limisphaerales; family JAJXZI01; genus CAINDV01. Next base: position 4,291 of record CAINDV010000531.1, on the reverse strand, counting down.
TTTCAGGTCCATACTCATGTTCATGTACACCAGTTTGCCCGGTGTCTTTTTTCCATGAGTCAACGATGCCTTTTTCCTCCTCCCAGCCCTATCCGCTCGGTGTCATTTAATTTGAGTCAACGCGGCCTATTGCTGTGGCAAATCACTCCAACTCGTGCGGCTTGAAGCTCTAGGGCATTGGCCCCCAGTTCCTCCCTGCAAACGGATTCAAAGACCCTCCATTCGATCTCTGGCCATGGGTGAGCAACTGCGTCTGGTCCGAGCGCAAGCAATACGCTCTGCGTCATCGAGGCAACCCATTGGGCTTGACCCGCGAAAATCATTACTGGACCTAGCTCGGCGAGACGGACTGCGGTTGCAGCGACTGCCTGAGTCTTCGTGCGAGGGAAGCTTCGTTTTGTGCCGCTCTCGACGACGTCCTTAAACTCGATGAAGTTTGGATTAAAGCACCGTTCCTCGCCTGCCCATTCGATCTTAACACCACTCTTGCGCCACCAGAGCAGGCCGAAGCGTTCGCCAGAGGGCTTCCAATTCGACTTTGCCACAGCAGATGTACTACCGCCGATCAAAGTGGCTAATTCCTCTGCATTGGGCAGGACTGCCGAGAGCAGCAACATTCTCGCACCACGCTGGCGAGCCAACAGCCGCAAATGATCAAGAAAAAGCTCGTTGCGCACATTGCGCGCGTTGCCTCCCAAGAGATGTCCCTCATCCACAACGACGAGCTTCACTGCATCGAACAATTCTGGCGCAGCTCGAAGCATGGCTTTTGCCTTTTCGGGGGTAGCAATTGTCATGTGCGCCTCGTTCGCTAACTCACGATCCACTGCGCTGAAGCGCGAACCGCCATAGAGATGCGAAACCGAATAACCCAACGGGGTTAAGTATTTGCTGAAGGTTCTCTCCAATTCGAAAGCCAGCGAGCGAAAGGGTGCGAGGTAAAGAATTTTGGCGCCCGAGTCGGATTTCAGAACTTGGAGAATCGCCAGTTCAGCAACTCTGGTCTTTCCAGCGCTGGTTCTCAAATTGATGACGCCGCCGCGATTCTGTCGGTTCAGTGCGATTTGAAGAGAAGCAAGCTGTGATTGCCAGAGTTCGATCACAGGTGGTTTGGACAACGCGAGTAACCTTACGTAACTCTCCACCTGAGACGCCCCGCCTGGAGCGAAGAACGGAGGAACGACTTTCCATAGCGACGCGAGTCCGTAGTCGCTCAGCATCAACTTCAACAATCGGGACAGCCACCAAAACGCCGGCTGCGACCCACTTCCACTGATTATCATCGCGTCTCGGAGCACGGCATCAGCTTCTTCGAGGAGACTTGGCTCACCAGAAATGCTGTGCTCGAACGCCAGCGACACTGCTCGCGCCAGGGCGGTTGTCAAAGTCCACTCATCAAACCTGCTTGCATCATCAAGTTCGGGCGGCGAAGACAGCAACACCGCATTCAATCGTGCAATCAATTCCGAGGAGTATTTCCGCAGAAACGAGGCGATTACCCCCGCCGCAGGAGTCACGGCCTCAACGTCCCGAATCAGAACAAAGGCCCTCGAATACTGCCCACACGCATAGAATGCCATCGCTCCGATTAAACAGTGGAATCCGCTACCTCGATCATTCCGGGCCTCAGTCCTGTGGGCACTTTCGAGTAGATCGGCGGCGGATTGCACTTCTGCGTAGCCCTCAACCAATTCTGCGTGCTCGATCATGCTGCATCCGCAAGCGAGGAGCGCATACGCAACAAACGTCACGCGCTCATCAAGATCAGGCGCGAATTGGGGAAAATTAGCTGGAAGTTCATGCACCTCACGGAGCACCTGCTTTGCTTTCGACTGCGCGATGAGATTGCGGACAGTCTCCACCCGCATTGATTGCACCACGTCGCGGGCATGTTGAAGCGGAAGACTCATGGCTGATTTTCCAACCCTCGGTAGCAGGTGGAAACCATCCCCTCAGGGTCATCCAAAGCTAAGGACAAAATGGCCAGCCTGTGCATGCTCACTTTGGCGTTCCTACGGACGTGAACAGGAGCGTCCACGTCGCTTACGAGCAGGCCCACATAATCCAGCCGGAGCTGGCCCAGAGCGAAAAGCAGACTGCATCGTTCCACTTTCTTGCCGAGGTCCGCGTGTCCGCGTTCGAACAATCGGTCGGCAACGAACTGGAGAGACACGGGAATGCCGACGCGATGAGACCTCGTGAGCGCGTCAACAATGTCTTCGACAACTTTCTTCGATGGGGTAGAGCGAAACTTGGCTTCTCCCACCAGAATCCTGACCGGCTTCGAATCAAGATCGAATGCCAAAACATCGTCACCCTTCATCGACTGATCGACGTTGGGATTGTAGTGAAGTCGGTAAACCGGCACGTTCGCATTGCAGGAACTGCCGAGATACTCAGCAAGAAGGATCTCAGCCCAATTTCCTTTTTTTGTGTTCGGATTCTTCGGGAAACGCCCCACTTGGTTCGGTGGCTTTCCGAAGCCCAAACGTATCGTCGCTTCTATGCGCAGGCGATCCCTTTCAAGCATTTCCGGACTCGCATGGTGCGTAATCATCCATTGTCTCATCACGGCCGCGAAGCCAGTCGGCTGACTCACCCCCTCTTTCAGGAGGCGATGGGGCACGCCGTCATCTGTCTGTTCGTCAACGGCAGTTAAGTGAACGCCGAAGGGATTTGGAGCGTTGGGGTGAGAACCGATGGCCTCGGAGAAATTCATGATGCTTCAAATGAGGTTTTTAGCGGTCTCTCTTTTGTGTGAATGCTGGGCATAGTTGAGTTATTCTATCACCCAGTTACCGGCCACAGGTAGGCCAGGCCGACGGGTTCGATTCGGAACGAAGCAACTTGGTAGAACTGCCGGACTCGGCCTGGCTCCCGCTGCAAGTCACCTTCGACGTTGGCCAGCCACTTGTCCCAATACCGGCGATTGGATTCGAGTTGGCGCTTCTCCAAGTCGAGACTCAGCAGCAACTGACTTTGGTCGTAGCGCCCCAATTCAGTCAGGACGCGGCGCTTTTGGTCATCGAGAACACGGCGGATGGATTCGGCTTCGTCGTCACCGCGTTTCTTGAGTTTGGCTTCCGCTTCGGCCTGTGCTTCCTGTCCGCCCTTCTCCAAGTGAGGGAGCAGTTCTTCGATGTCGCGGGGCATGGAGGATTGCAGCCGCGCGGCGATGACTTCGGGAGCGTCTGCGTGGGCGCCGGGGCGGAGCGAGCTTTCGAGCAATTCGAGCGTCCTGGCTTCCGCTTCGCGGGCGTAGGGCGTGAGAGTGCCACGCCGGCTGGCCGGCTCCGTCCACCGAGCCGTGACGGTGAGAATCTCCTCGTGCAGGCGAACCGCACCCGCGCCATACAGCGACAGCCGCCCGAGCAACACGACGCGGGGGATGGCGTCGGAGGTGTGGGCCAGACAAGCGCGGGAGAGGTCGTGATGAACGAAGCCCTGGGCGAGAAAGCGACCGAGCAGGCGTTGGACGACGCGGTGTTGCAGGTGGAGTTGAACGATGTCGTCGTCAATGCCCTCCGGGGCGGTGAACACCACGGGGCGAATGGGGGATTCCTTGCGCCACTGGTAGCCAGTCTGGCCGTCGTCCGGCAGGGCGCGCAACGTATCGAGCGTGGCGGACCACGAGGGGTCCGCGCCGTGGCGAGTTTCGAGGTTGGGGAAAACGTAGCGAGGCGGCGTGTTCGCCGGCGTCGCGGTTTGCTTCAACGGTTCCGCGCCGAGTAGTTCGAGCGAGCAGGAGAGCGTGTCGCGGAGTTGATCCATGTCGAGGCCAATCCACTTGGAAGCGTCATTGATGCGGTTGCGCAGAAGGTCAATCTGCTGCTGCAATTTCTGGCGCTCGCGGGCGGTTTCCAATTCCTCCTCCGCCGTGGCGCGCTGGTCGGCGTCCAGGTCCGCGCCTTCAATCTCGGCGGCGATCTTGTCGGCTTCATCGTGGCGGATGCCGACGCGGATGGTTTGGGCCAGCCGCTCCTCCAACACCTGGGCGAGGCTTCCGAGTTCCCGGCGGACCGTCTCGGTCTTACGAACTAAGGCGCGCAAGACTCGGTCTTCCGGGCGCTGGGTATAAACGAAGCAGTGGCAGAAAACTTCGGGCGACGGCTGTAGCTTGCGGTCGATGCGGCCGTTGCGCTGCTCCAAGCGGCTGGGATTCCACGGCACATCGAAATGGAAAAGGTTGTGGCGGTGGGAGCAAGTCCGGGAAGCGGGGAGGCGGAGCGCTCGGCAAGACCCTCGTGGTAGTTGCCGTGGAGCTCCTCAGCCCCAAAGGGTTCGGGCGTTG
>CAINDV010000530.1 GCA_903847485.1 uncultured Verrucomicrobiota bacterium | reverse complement strand
CGGACGGCCAAAGAGGAACTGGATGAAATCTACGTCGTGCAAGTGCAGGTCCAGCAGCGCGCCGCCGGATTGAGCGCCGTTGAAGTAGCTTCCCAGGCTCCAGCCCGGCGCTTCCGAGACGCGCCGAAACCGCGCCGCCAGCGCTGCGCCGAAAGTTTTCTCCACCACGGCATTCTTCAGCCAGACCCATTCCGGCCAGAACCGCAGGCACATCGCCGGCATGAAGAACCCCTTCGCCGCTTGCGCCGCCGCCACGATCTCCCGCGCTTGCTCCGCCGTGCGCGCCAGCGGCTTCTCGCAGACGACGTGCTTGCCTGCGCGGAGCGCTGCCACCGCTTGCGGCACATGCTGTGGCGTGGGCACGCACAAATCCACCAGTTCCACCGCCGGATCGGCAAGGGCTTCGTCGAGCGAACGATACGCCTTTACCGCCGGGTCGAGCTGGATGGCGTTGCCGTCGGCGAGATTACCGGAGATTCCAGCGAGCACACCGTTCACCGGCAGGCGGACGGAGTCGCACACCGCGACGACGCGTGCCGACGGATTCTGCATGTGCGCTTTGAGATGGGTCAGGCCCATGAAACCGAGGCCGACGACGGCGACGCCTACCTGGCGTGGGGAATTAGTTGTGGAGGGCATGGTGAAAAGTGACTTGTGACTGGTGATTGGTCGTTCGGTGGCGAGGTCAGGGCGCGAGGCGTTCCAGGAATTCGCGGGCGGTGCGAATATCGGTGACGCGCTGCTCGCCGGCTTCACGCTCAATGCAGCAGTCGCCGGCGAAACCCGCTTCCGCCAGCGCGGCGAAAAACGCCCGCCAGTCCACCTCGCCGGTGCCGACGGCCACTTCCTCGCCCCAAGTGCCGGGGACTTTCGTTTGGCGAGCGTCCTTGATGTGGACTTGGCGAATCCACGGACCGAGCGTGCGCAGCGCCTCAATGGGATTGCCCTGGGCGTAGAGAATCATGTTGGCCGGATCGAAGTTCACGCCGAGGTTGGGGCGGTTGAGTTGCCCCAACAGTGCGCGCAGCGTGATGGCGGTCTCCTGGCCTGTTTCTAACGCCAGTCCGAGGCCCGCCGCCGCGAACCAGTCCGCCACCAAGGCCAAACGCGCCTGGAGCTTCGCTTCCAGCGGATCACCCGGCTGGTGCGGCAGGAAGCCGGCGTGGAAAGTCACCAGCTTCAAGCCCAGCGCCTTGGCCAGCGCGATGGTGGCGTGGATGTTGGCCGTGTTTTGCTCCCAAGTCGCGTCGGGCGCGATTCCGCCGGTGGCACGGATGCTCTCCAGGCTGGTGTAATCCTCGCCGACGCAGCCGAACATGCCGGAGACGATTTCCACGCCCTCCTGGCGCAACAGCGCGGCGGTTTCGCTCCAGACGGCGGGCGTTTCTCGGAGTGGATCGAGGGCAAGCTGGACTCGGCGCAACCCGGTGGACCGGAGGTGCGTCAACAAATCGCGCGGTGAGGCCGGCCGTAGCGACCAACTGCACACCGCCAGGCGTGAGAGCAAGGAAGAGTTGTGCATAAGCGGGCAGCAGCCTACCGGGACCGGGCGTCGGAGAAAAGCACTGTTTCATTTGGCACCCGGCCCCGTTTCGCTCGCCACCGGGTAGTGGGGCAGTCCGTTCTAGCTGCCACCGACTAAGCCGTAACTATTTATTCGCTGGTAGGGCGAGGCTCCTGCCGAGCCGCTCTGAGATTGCAGAATTGGCGATTCTCCACACCAATTCTCCGCTCACTTTTCAGTGACCGGTGGAGACGAACAAGAACAGCGGCGAAACCCACGTCCCAAGCGGCTCGGCAGGAGCCTCGCCCTACCAGCAACTGCATGGTTACGGCTTAGCTTGTCAGAGACCGGTGCGACGCCGGTCCTACGCTCATAGGTTGAACTCCGGTCCCAGGTATATCTCCCGCGCCTTGGGGTCGTTGACCAGTCGCTCCGCGTCGCCTTCATAGACCACTTCGCCCTTATGGATGAGATAGGCGTGGTCCACCAGTTTGAGAGTCTCACGGACATTGTGGTCGGTAATGAGAATGCCCAGACCGCGCTCCTTGAGTCGGCGGACGATCTTCTGCACTTCATAGACCGCGATTGGATCAATGCCGCTGAACGGCTCGTCCAACAGCAACAGCTTGGGACTGGTAACTAAGGCGCGAGTGATTTCGAGCCGGCGCTTCTCACCGCCACTTAGCGTGTAGGCCATGCTCTTGGCCAGCGGCGTGAGGTCCAGTTCGTCCAGCAGATACTTGAGCCGGATGGCGCGCTCCGGCCGACTCATGGCGCAGGTTTCCAAAATCGCGAGGAGGTTTTGCTCGACAGTAAGTTTGCGGAACACGGACGGTTCCTGTGTTAGATAACCCATGCCGAGACGGGCGCGTTTGTGCATCGGCAATCGGGTGATGTCACGGCCTTCAAAGCGCACGATGCCCTCGTCGGGCTTCACCAACCCAAGGGCAATGTTGAAGGAAGTGGTCTTGCCCGCGCCGTTGGGGCCTAGCAACCCCACTATCTGCCCGGCTTGGACGGAAATGGAAACGTCGTTGACGACACGCCGGCCGCGATACTCTTTGACGAGATTCTCGGTCGTCAGCAACAACTGCTCGGCCGGGGCCGCTGGGGCTGCGGGTTGGGCGCGGTCGCGACTCATGGGTTGGTGCCAGCGGCCGGAGGATTAGTCCCGGCGGGTGCCGCGTTCGTGGCGGGACTAACCTGCGGCGGCGCATTCGTCAGCCCGGGCGTGTCCTGGCGGACGACCATACTTTGGTTCGTGGCGCGCACCCGCCCAGTGAGCAGGTCATAAGTGATAACATCACCGGTCAGTGTGCCCTGCGGATTGTCCAGCGCCGGATTGCCAGTCAGTTCGATGCTTTCGTTAGTTTGTGTTAGCGACGCGGTGTAAGTGTAGACCGCCTGTTCGCCGGTGGCGCGGAGCTTCTGCCCCTTCTCGTCAATGAGATCAATGCTCACATTAGTGCGGGCCACCACGCGCTCGATCCTCCCGCCCTGCGTCGGCAGCACCGAGGTCAGTGATTCGCAGAGCAGCAACAGGTTGGTCGCCTGCACCCGGACGCTGCCGAGATAGACGACGGTGTTAGATTTCAAATCAAACTCCGACGTGAGCGAGTTGATCTGTAAGTTGCCACGGAACCCTTGCAGCGCGTTGGCCGCCGAGGGATCGGCGGTCACAACTGCCGGGGTGGCGGCCGGCGGATTAGTTGCGGCCAGCGCCGGGGCGGCGGAGCTGGCAAGCGACACGGCCAGCAAGATGGGAAAGAGATTCATCCCCAATTCCGAAAGCCAAATGACGAATGAATGACGAAGCCCGAAGCGCGAAATCCGCCTGTCTGCCTGCCCCGCACAGCCAGGCTGCCTGCTTGGCTGCACGGGGCGCAAGACTCGGCACCAAACCGGACCGACGAAGGCGGCGGTTCGGCATTCGGATTTCGGGCTTCGGATTTCGGATTTCGGATTTCCATTTCGATGCGGGGAGTTTTGTAAGAGGTTCATTGGTTAGTGGACTTAGGTTTGGGTGGTGCCGGACTTAGCGTCGTGCGCACTTGGTTCGAGATAGTGAACACTGAATTAGTCTGCTGCCAGAGGAAGCCCGTGCCCTCGATGACGAGCTGGCCGTTGCCGCTCGTCATGCGCAGCGGCCCCGGCGAACTGGCCGAGCGCGTGCCGGTGTCATACAGACACTCCGGTGCCAGGATGGTCATTTCCAACACCCCGCTGACATTGAAGCTCTCCACCTTCACCTGCTTGATGCGGATCAGCCCGCCCGGCAGTGGTTCGGCCTCGGCACCGCTAAGCAGCGACTTCATCTGGTTCTGGTTCGGCGGCGGATAAAAATCCGGCACGCTGAAATCCTTCACGCGGCCGAAGCCCAGTGGCGGCGCGGTGCCCGCCGCCAGCGCGAAGGCCAGCGCCGCGAGCCACGCTCCCAAGATAACGCTACGGTTCATGGTTCAATCAGTGAACGCGGCGAGTAACTCATCCCAGCGCCCCTGCGCCTTCAAAATCATCTCCGCCACTTCACGCACCGCGCCCCAGCCGCCCGCGGCGGTGGTGACTAAGTGCGCGACGGCCTTCGCTTCGGCGACGCCGTTGGCGACGACGACCGCCACGCCCGCCCGCTTCAACGCGCCCAAGTCCACTAAGTCGTCGCCGACATAGCAGACCTCGTCCCAACCCGCGCCCGCCTGCTTCAGGATGGCCTCGATCGCCACCACTTTGCTCGTCTTATCTTGATGGAGAAAATCCACCTTCAATTCCGCCGCCCGTACCGTCGTGGCGGACGAGGTTCGGTTTGAAATCCATCCTACCTTGAGTCCCGCGCGCCGCAGCAGAGCCAGGCCCAGGCCATCTTGTATGTTAAACGACTTAGCCTCGAAACCTTCACCTACCAGCACGGTGCCGTCGGTGAGCACGCCATCCACGTCGCACAGGAACAAGCGGACGCGCTTAAGCCGGGCGTCCAGCGTGGACAGTTGCGCGTGAAACTCGCGGTGGATCGCCGGCTGTCGGCCGCTCTGACTGCGCTTGGTGAAATCAGTCATGGGCGGACGGCTTGGAAGACTTTGACCAGCGTGGCCAGCACCTTGGGCATGTCCGCCAGCGGAATCATGTTCGGGCCGTCGCTCAAGGCGCGGTCGGGATTGGGATGGGTCTCGATGAACACTCCCGCCGCGCCCGCCGCCACGGCGGCACGGGCCAGCACCGGCGCAAGCCACCCCTCGCCCGACGACTTGGTGCCGCCGCCACCGGGTATCTGCACGGAATGCGTGGCGTCGAAAATGACCGGGAAGCCCTCACTCGCCATGATGGGAATGGCCCGCATATCAGCGACGAGGTTGTTGTAGCCGAAACTGGTGCCTCGGTCGGTAAGCAGCAACCGCCGCGCGCCAAAGCTCTTCGCCTTGGCCACCACCTGGCACATGTCCACCGGCGAGAGGAACTGGCCTTTCTTAAGGTTCAAAATCGCGCCCGTGGCCGCCGCCGCCGCGATCAAGTCCGTCTGCCGGCAGAGCAACGCCGGGAGTTGTAGGATGTCCACCACCTCGCCCGCCGCCGCGGCCTGCGCCTCGGTGTGGAAATCCGTGAGCACCGGCACATCGAGCTTTTCCCGGACGCGGGCCAGCGTGGCGAGGCCGGCTTCTAATCCGGGGCCGCGGAAGGATTTGGCCGAAGTGCGGTTGGCCTTGTCGAAACTCGCCTTGAAGATATAAGTCACCCCGAGGTGGGCGCAGGTCTTCTTGAGCGACCGCCCGATGGCCAGGCACAGCGCCTCGCTCTCGATGACGCACGGCCCGGCAATGAGGCAAAGCCGGCGACCGTCGGACAGCGAATTCCAGAGGGCTAAAGAGTCAATAGGCACGCGAGAGTATAAGCGCCTACCGCCGCGAAAGTAAAGTGAACATCCGGTGCTGGCGGCAATTCTCGTTTTGGCTTGGAGCGCAGACATTCTTGTCCACCGGCGCACACGAACTTGGCACCAAGGGACTCGGCCATAAATAACTAACCATCGAGGCTCGCTCCAAACCCTGTAGGAGCCGACGTAAGGAGGCTTGGGAAGCGCTGAAAACCAAGCCTCCTTACATCGGCTGCTACAGGGTTTGGAACGACCTCTATGGTCGGTTATTGATGGCCGAGTCCCTTAACCCCGATCTTCGAAATGGAAATGTCTAAACTTGACCAAACCGGTGAAGG
>CAINDV010000529.1 GCA_903847485.1 uncultured Verrucomicrobiota bacterium | reverse complement strand
CCGGCGCGGGCTGACGATGACAATGACTTGGAGCGAGCGAAGGGATTCGAACCCTCGACATCAACCTTGGCAAGGTTGCGCTCTACCAGACTGAGCTACGCTCGCGCCCCAAATCTGCAGTCAAATTAGGGAAGTTCCCCAAGAATGCAAGCCCTGATTTCGGCCTTGTCCGAGATTGGGCGCAGGACAGAATTCTTCGGCTCCGCCGCCAGCGCCAGGCCATCGTTACGGGCGGCATGAGCGTTGAGTCGCGCTTTCTAGAATTCTCCTAGCCGGCGGTTCGAATGGGCACAGCGCAAGGCCAGAATAGGTTCGGCCCCTGGCTTGCCCCAGAGCCTCCCAGACTGCTTGCAGCGGGAGCCGATAACCGTCTTGCAGCCAGCCTCAATGACCCCCAAACCGATGAAAAAGCCCTGGCGGCGGAAGGTGCCATACGGCGTGCGCTCTACGTGGTTGAGGCAGTAACCCAATTCGCTTTCCACCGCCTCGGTTGGGCGCACTCTTTGCGCGTCTGGGCAGTGAGTTTCCGCCTTTCGCTTTTCGCTTTTCATCACGATTCTTCTCCGCCCGCAATTGCAGGCCGTCAAAACTCTTTAGAAATGTCCCCCTTATAACGGTTCATCCGAGAAGTGGGCTTGTTTCGATAAAACGAACAGTTAAGGTGCTCCCCATTGTCTAGACAGTTTATTGGAAAATTAGGAGAGTGAGATAGAGCTTCCTGGAGCGGGGCTCGTCTCGTAGGTAAACGAGCAGGGGGGGCGAGCTCTGAGCCTTAGCTCGCGCCCCCCTGCTGGCGAAGGTTCGTTGGAGCTCCTCATGGGGGGGAACCGAAATACACGGCGCGCGGCGTCCGGTAATCCAGCGATTGATGGAGGCGTTGATCGTTGTAAAACGGGAAATAGGCGGCCAGCCCGCGCCGCGCCTCCGGCACATCCCGGTAGTCCTTGAGATAAACCTCCTCGTATTTCACGGTGCGCCACAGTCGCTCCACGAAGATGTTGTCGAAGGCCCGCCCACGCCCATCCATGCTGAGCTGCACTTGGGCCGCTAGGAGCGGCGCTTGGAAGGGCCCGCTGGTGAATTGCACCCCCTGGTCGGTGTTGAAAATCTCCGGACGCTGGCCGGCCAGTGCCCGCTCCAGGATGGCCACGCAGAAGTCGGCTTCCAAGCTGATCGACAATTCCCAGGCCAGCACGTAGCGACTGTACCAGTCGAGGATGGCCGCCAGATAAACAAACCCGCCCCGCAGCCGGATGTAGGTGATGTCGGTGCTCCACACCTGATTGGGCCGCACCACCGCTACGCCTTTGAGCAAATAGGGGAACCGCTTGTGGGGCAAGGCGTTGAGGCTCAAATGGGGCTTGGGATACACGGCCATCAAGCCCAGGGCGCGCAACAGGCGCCGCACTCGCTTGGGGCCCACCGCATGGTGTTGCAAACGCAGCCAGACGGTCATTTTGCGCACGCCGTAAAAGGGGTGGCGGGTATATTCCTCGTCCAGCAGCCGCTGGTAGCGCAGGTTCGTGGCCGACTCCGGGGTGGCGTGGTAGTAAAAGCTGGCCGGCGCCAAGCCGAGCAGCGCGCATTGGCGCCGCACCGACACTCGAGGATGGTGGGGCTGGATCCATGAGCGGCGTTGCTCAAGCGAGCAGGCCATGCTTTTTTTAGCCAATCCAACTCGACCTTTAACTGGCCGATTTCCTGGTAGAGCCGGTCCCGCAGCGCGGCTTCCGCCACGGCGTCGCGCGTGCCGCCGCCGGTGAACAGGTCGCTGGCCCCGCTCACCAACCGCTGTTTCCATTGGCCGATTTGGGTCGGATGGATTTCAAAGTGCCCGGCCAACTCGTTGAGCGTGCGTTCGCCTTTGACAGCCTCCAAAGCCACTTTCGCTTTGAAGGCGCCACTATGCATTTTACGAGGTCGTTTCATGGTGTTTTTGGGGACAGTTTTAGAGGCTGTTTACACTCTAAGCTACCTGTCCAGTTTTCCGGGAGCACCATATTAGTTGGTTTGGTGTTCGAATGCGGCTGGGGACAGGAAATTGAGGGCGCTGTGTAGGCGCTCGCGATTATAGAAGGCCTCGAGGTAGTCGAAGATGTCGGCGCGGGCTTGGGCGTGGGTGACAAAGTCCGCCGCCTGGCCTGCGGTGAGGGCGTGCCGCTCGAAATCGAGTTCATTGTCATGGTCCGCGCGCAGACTCCCGACGCGCTGGCGGCGAAGGCGGCACCCATCAAGAGCGCCCTCTCGGCCATGAATGGCGCGCAGTACTATGAGGCGACGCTCCCGGCGACCTCCCGCAAACT
>CAINDV010000528.1 GCA_903847485.1 uncultured Verrucomicrobiota bacterium | reverse complement strand
TATCGCCCTGCTTGAAGACGACATCGACCTCCACCTCTGTGAACGCATTCGAGTACGCCTTCGCGCTCTCGTAGGATGTTTCAAACACAGTCCACTGCTCAACCCCTGCGCCATTCGCCGGATCACCAGCCAGCGCGCCTAAAACCACCGCCATCAGTCCAGTAATTCTTGTATTCATTTGTTTGATTCCTGAGTATTTGAGCAGTTTGTCTAGTTGGTGCTTTTAAAGTTGCCGGGCAACGCCGCCAACGTGTAAGTCTTTCCCGCCTTCGTATCGAAATCGATGACATTCGCGTCAATCGGTTTTACTGAGGCCTTGAACCAGCCTTCTTCCATCTTCAGTGGAGTCGCCGACCTGATCCGACAGCGCTTGCCCAAGGTGGATTTGACGGTCAACGATGCAACCTTTCCCTCGTTCCACGTCATATCCACTTCGAAGCCGCCGCGGGCCTTCAATCCTTTCACCGATCCACTCGGCCAGGCTTTAGGCAAAGCAGGCAGCAGACTCAGCACAAACTCCGCACCCTTCCTTCCGACCTCCGACTTCTGACCTCCGTCCTCTGCCCTTTCCTGGCTCTGCAACAGCATTTTGCAAACACCCGCCGTGTAGCCGAAATTCCCGTCGATCTGGAAAGGACCGCCACACAAGTCGAACATGTTCGGCGCGATCATTCTGTTCAGATGCCACAGGATATACTCATGGGCCTTCTCTGCGTCCAGAAGCCGGGCGAACAGGTTGATCGTCCAGGCGGAACTCCACTCGCACCCGCTTGCGCCGTTCGCTAAGCGTACTTCCAGGGATTTCCGGGCCGCAGCAGCCAGCTCCGGCGTACCGCGCGGCGTGATCTGCGATCCGGGATACAGTCCGAACAGGTGCGACAGATGCCGGTGGCCGCCATTTTCGGAATCCTTGAACTCCTCCGGCCACTCCATGAGCCGTCCGTCGGATCCTATCTGCGGACCTGCCAACTGCGCCCTTGCATCGCGAACACGGCCAACAAATGCGTCGTCTATGCCCAACTCACTGGCGGCTTCGATGACGTTGCCGAACAGGTCCCGGATTTGCTGCTGATCCATCGACGGTCCCATGCAGAGCCAGCCGCGCTGGCCGTCGGCGGCAATGTATTCGTGCTCCGGCGAGGTGGACGGGCCCGAGACCAGTTTGCCGGTCTTCGGATGCTTCACCAGCCAATCGAGATAGAATTCCGCCGACTCCTTCATCACCGGGTAGGCGCTTTTAAGATACTCGCGGTCGCCGGTGAATGCGTAGTGCTCCCACACCGGCTGGCAGAGCCAGGCGCCTACCCCCATATACATCCCGAAGGCGGGATGCTCGGGCGCGGAGGTGAAGCCCCACACATTGGCGACCGTATGCACGATCCAGCCTTTGGCGTTGTAGTGTACCTTGGCCGTCCTGGCGCCCGGCACGCGCCACGAATCAATCAGATCGAATGTCGGCTGGAAACATTCCGATAGATTGGCGCTTTCAAGCGGCCAGCAGTTCATCTGCACGTTGAGATCCACCGTATACTGGCCGCACCACGGGGTCTGGATTGCCTCGGCCCATATCCCCTGCAGACTGGAGAGCAGGTTGCCGGGGCGGGAACTTGAAATCGCCAGGTAACGTCCAAACTGGAAAACAGCGCTTCCATATCCGGATCAGGCGTCTTGTCTCTGGCCATGCGGGCCAAGCGCTGATCAGTGGGCAGCTTGCGGGCCTCATGGCCGCCCAGGTCGAGCGAGGTCCGGCGAAACAATTTCTGATAGTCGGCCACGTGCGCCTTGCGCAACTCATCGTAGGGTTTGGCCGCAACTGCCGCAAGCTGGTCGGCAGTCACCTTTTCATGCGGATTGCCGCGATAAGGCGGATTGAGCTTGTAATCCGTGCCCGCGGTCAAAAACAGCGTGACCGAATTCGCCCCCGCCAAGCGCAGATTATTCCCCTCGGTCTTCACCGTGCCGCCCTCGGCGACAGCCTTGACCCGGGCGATGTATCTCATCCCGTTCGTGCCGTTCAGGCCGTCGTTCAACTGGCCGCGCATGACCAGCCCGTCGCTGCCCTCGGCCGCCGTGGCAAAACGCTCCGGCCGCGTCAGACCGGCGCTGAACCCGATCCTGCCGGACTTGTCGCAGGTCAGGCGCACAACCAGCACCTGGTCCGGCGCGCTGGAAAAGACCTCGCGTTTGAATGTGGCGTCACCCGCGCGATAGCTCACCGTGGCGATCGCCGTCTCGAGATCCAGCGTGCGGCGGTAATTGTTAGCGCCGCCTCGGGCGTCGAACTTCAGCGTCAGATCACCCAGCGTCTGGAAACAGCCGAAGGGATCATTCGCGGAGGCAGCCCCTCTCGTCCCGACCCCCTTGCAGATGAGCTTCTTTGCGGACACTTCTTTGGCCTGGTCGTATTTGCCGTCGAACAGGAGCTGACGAATTTCAGGCAGTGCAGCCAGGGCGTCCGGATTATCACTATCTTGCGGCGAACCTGACCAGACACTGACTTCATTCAGCTGCAGCCGCTCGGATTCGACGCCACCAAACACCATGCAGCCAAGCCGGCCATTACCGACCGGCAGCGCCTCAAGCCATTTCGCTGCCGGCTTGTCGTACCACAACGCCAATTCTGATGGCGGTTCAGACGCGTGAGTGATGCCCAAGAGTGAACAGCACTCCATACAAGCCATGGGGACCATCCGAATGAAAGCGAATGCGCGATTCCAAAGCGATATAGTTATTTTCATTGGCATTGCTCTTTCTTATCATTTCGTTTAATTTCGAGTCATTCTGTTGCCATTTTCATGGAAACACGTCCGCTCTTCCTTACCCAAAACTCAAAATCTTTCTTGCGGTTACCACGGATTCGAGG
>CAINDV010000527.1 GCA_903847485.1 uncultured Verrucomicrobiota bacterium | reverse complement strand
AGGGTTTGAAGCGAACCTATGGCGAATTGTTTATGGCCGAGTCCCTAAGGTGGCGGACAAGGCCAAAAAGAGGGCCGGGTCTTGCGACCCGGCCCTGCGAGCAAACTGCGGCTATGATGACCGCGAGCTACTGCGTCTTCAGGCGCCAGAACTCGCTCGTGCCCGCGGGTGTGATAGGCCAGGGCGACGTCGCCGATGGAACATCGTTGTAGGGGCCCATCACGTTGGGGGCGGCGTGCTGCAGCATGATACCGGGCTCCCAGTTGAGGATCACCTGTCCCGCCGATGTCCCGACCTTCAGGATCGGGGTGTTCTGGTAGTGGGTTTGGATTTCCGCCGGCGTTAGCGCGCGGTTATACACTGCTACGCACTGAATGTCGGAAGGCGCCGCGGTGATGCCGTTGCGCGAACCGATCGTGAAGCCAGGCTGTGTGGGACTGGCAGGCTGATAGGCCGGCCCGGGTTTTGAAATGTCCAGGTTGCCGTTTACATAGAGGCTAAACGTGCTCCCATCGTAGGTTCCAACAACATGATACGCGTTACCCGACACGGCAGCATTTGGGCTATTCATGCTATCTGTGGTTGTTGCACCTGTTCCCCACTGCATACCAAACCCTGTGCCACCATTATTCTTCCAGATTGCATAACCCCACCGTGATCCCGTGGTGCGATCTTGGAGAGAAACCAGATATTGAACCGTCGAATCGATGGGCTTGACCCAGCATTCAACCGTCCATTGGTTCGGGTTAAGACTGGCGGAGTACGGTGCAGTGGCTGTTCCGCCGCGGAACCCGGCTGCCGCACTGGAACTGCGCGGAACCAATCCGGCCACACCGAGGGTGACCGACCCATCATAGGTGGCATCGTGGCCGTGGCCCGTGATGTCCGCCGCGGTGGTGCCGGTGAATTCGCCCAGAGGCCAGAAGGCCACGGGGCCGGCAGCCAGGACGAGGGCAGAGTAGCCCAGGCCGGCCGCGACCGGGGCGACTGTGACAGAATAGGCCTGCTGCGAGAGGTCCTCAGCCGTAATGATGTAGGTCTGCTTGGTGGTAAAGTCCCGGGTGGTGCCCGAAACCGGGTTGCCCGTTGCACTCATAGAGACCGTGTAGGTGGGCGCTAGGGCCGTAACTGACGTTCCGATTGGGACCTGGAGGAACAGGTTGGTCCCGGTGCTATCCGCGTAGGCGAACCCCAGACCCGGGAAGAACACATTGGACATGGCCTTGCCCGAGCGCAGGGGAGCCGTGCCCACATCCACCAACTGGAATCCGTTCAGAGGCAGTCGGCAATCGTAGGTATCGACTGGGATGCCATATCCGTTGATGGTGATTTTCCCAGTGTCGTCAGGCAGTACGTTCAGGAATGCCACGTAATTGTTGCCCTCTACCCAGGTGCTTCCGTTCACGGCAGTGACATTGCTGCATTTATGGTCCCCCGGTGTGCTGGTCGTGTTGGGCGTACTCCACACGCCGTTACCCCGCTGGTTATTGCCAAGGCTGCTAACGGCCAAACAATTGGCTGAGGCAATATAGACGTTGTATTTCCTGTAGGGCAGGTCGGTAAACGTTATATATTGCGAGCCGCCTAAAGTTGTGAAGTTACGCAGACCCTGACGGAGCAGTTCGAGAGTCGGGGTGCCCCACGAATCCGGGCCGCCCCACGAGGTGCCACCTGAGGTGTAGCCCACCGTTGAAGCAACGCCAGCGCCATCCCACAGCCCAGTCGCCGGTGCTAGGCCGAGGTCGTCGTTCCAGAGATCGCCAGAACCGCCCGCGGGGCCATCGAGCGGCACACCTCCGGAGCTACCGATGTTCCCGCTGATCCTCTTCGACGAGTCCATGACGGTCACGGAATACGCCTTCGTCGTGCCATCCTGCGCCTGCACCGTATAGGTCACCTGCGGGCTGCTGAAATCCCTGGCAACGCCGCTGGCCGGAGTGACCGTGGCGCCGATAGAGACTGTGATGGTGGGGGTCAGCGAATTCAAAGCCGTTCCGGACGGCACGGTAACATAGATGTTCGTGCCCGCAATGACGGACGACGTCTGCTCCGGGACCGTGAAGCTGGTGATGCTGTTGCCGACTGTATAAGCGCTGTTCAGATCATACTTCGCGGTCAGGTAGTAACCGAGGTAGTTCAACTCGTCGTTGGACAAGGTCCGGTTATACGACAACACCTCGGCAATATCGCCCTCGAGCCCTCTGCCGCTGGCGCCAGCGCCAATGTCCTGGGTGGTACCCGGAGAGTAGTTACCGAGAGCGACTCCTGGACTGGAACCATCAACCCACATCTGCCAACTGTCCGAACTGGAGACCGCGAACACGTGCGAGCCGGAATTAGGCATCGCGCAGTACGCCTCCAGCCGTTGATTCCGGAAGGCGGCTGGATAGGAATTGCCGTTACCATCGTAACGCCACCATTCGTCATGGTTATTGCCGGTATCGGTTTTAACCAGAGTGTAGGCGTTCGCCGCCCGGAGGGTGCTCACAATGAGCATTGTGGCTGCCGTCGGGAATTGGCTGGACAAATCGGCCGTCGTGAATTTGTCGCCGTTAGCCTTGACGAACTGGACGACTGGCTGGCCCCCGAGCGCGCCGGTCTTGTACTTGGGCGAACCCGCGGTTTTCGTGGCGTGGTTGCCCAGGCCGGACATGTCTGTCCAGGTGGTCATCGGGTCCGAGTCACTCAACCCGGTGAGCTGCGACGCGTCCAGCCACATGACCAGGCCATCCGTAATGGACATCGGCGGCACCTGCGGACGAACGCTCACTGTCACGACATAGGTGTTGGTGAGCGCTCCGCTTGAGGCAGCGTAGGTTACCGGACTCGTGAAGTTTTGAGTGGACCCCGAGGCAGGAGTGCACGTGCCATAACTCAAGGTGTAGGTCGGCGCGAGATTGGCCACATCGGTCCCGTACGGCACCCTCAGCGTGATCGTATTCGCCATTTGGTCAATGACCGCCGGATTGTTTGGCAGACCGAACGCGAGGATCAGCGGCTTAACCACGCCGGCGACGGTCACCGTGCCGGTGCCGGAGAAGTAGGTGTCATTCGGAAAGAGCGCCCCGGAACTGGAAGAGCCATGGCTGCCTGGCAGTTGCGCCACGCCCCCGAGGGTCAGCGCGGGAACGCCGTGGTCGCCGGTGTAGTTAAGATTGACCTTGGCGTTGCTCGCGATGGTCAAAGCGCCGCCGTTGCCCAGGGCGTCACGGTTGTCACATTGCACTGTGCCGCTTGTCACGGTGGTTGGGCCCGTGTAGCTGTTGCTGACGGAGAGGGTCAACTTGTCGGATCCCGTCTTGAGCAAGCCGCCGGTTCCGCTGATGGCACCGCCGTAAGTCATACCGTAAGCCGTCTGGCAGGTGAGGGTGCCGTTTAGGGTGATGGGGCCGTTCCATCTGACACCCCAGCCGTTTTGACTGTAGAGCGTGCCACCGTTTACGATCAGGGCGTTCGTCTCGGTGACTCTGTCAAACCTGATAATGCCACCGTTGAGCGTTACCGGTCCGGTTCCCACAGTACCCGTGATGTCCGGACTGATCCCAGCGTACATTCCACCTAGATGAAGCGTGCCGGCGTTCATGATGGTTCCGCCGCTGTAGGTGTTGGCGACTACAGTGCCAGAGTCGCTGACCAAACCATCGATTGTCAGGATCCCGGAGCCGGACTTAATCAGCGAACCCATAGCGATGGGGCCTCCGCTGAATCGATAGTTGACGGGGCTGTCGTTGGTGACGGTGGTGGAGAGGGGAAACACGGCTGACGGGATGTTGATCGTGCCGCCGACTCCAGTCGCATCGAAGATTACATTGTAGGCATTGGCAAAGGACTGGGGCGTACTGGTGGTCTGGCCGATCCAGTTGGGGCTGGCGAAGTCCCAGTCACCGCCGCCGCCGGCGCTCCAAACGAGGGCAGACTCCGCTGCCGCCGTGGCCGTCACGACATAGTCTTTGAAGGTCGAGCCATCCTGGGCCGTGACCCTGTAGGTCTGTGGCGACGTGAAGTTTTTCGTGGTGCCCGAAGCCGGCACGCACGTGGCACCGAAGGAGAGCGTGTAGGTGGGCGCGAGAGCCGTAACCGCATTGCCATACGGCAGGTACCAGCTCACAGTGCTGGCGTCGATGAAGGCGATGCTCCCGGCCACGTTGGCCCCGAAGGTCAGCATGTCACATACCGTGCTCGGGGGGGCCACGGTGACCGTCACCGAGTAGTCTCTGGTGGCGGTGCCACCTCCAGCCGTGACGATGTAATGCACCGGACTGGTGGCGAAGTTCGGGGTCGGGACGGCTCCGTTTGTTTGATTGCAGGTCGCCAAGGGGGACAGCGTGAAGGTCGGCGCGAGGGTCGCCAACGCAGTGCCATACGGCACGGTCCTGTCCT
>CAINDV010000526.1 GCA_903847485.1 uncultured Verrucomicrobiota bacterium | reverse complement strand
TAAACCAAATCCAATGTCCACTTTCCGGTAACTAAAAACTAAACACTAAACACCTATGAAAATTAACATCACACAGCACACGTCACGCCTCCTGAGTCACCTAACGGCCGGCGCGCTCGCGCTGGGTCTCACCACCACCGCCTTCGCGCAAGGCACCACCGCCTTCACCTACGAGGGAAGGCTTAACGACGGCCCCAATCCCGCCACGGGGTGGTACGACCTCAAGTTCACACTCTACGAAACCGCCAGTATCGGTGGGATCATCGAAGGCATAGGGCCGGTGGTCATCTCCGACGCGGGCGTGACCAACGGGGCGTTCACCGTCGCGCTCGACTTCGGGCCGACGGCCTTCCCCGGCGCGGCGCGCTGGCTGGGTATCGCGGTGCGCACTAACGGCGCACGCTACTTTGTCACACTCACTCCGCGCCAGTGGCTCACGCCCACGCCCTATGCCCTGTACACGGCCGGCGCGGGCACGGCCGCCAACGCCATCCTCGCCAATAGCGTCAGCGCGGGGGCGGTCACCGGCCCAGGAATTGCCGGCGGCCAAGTCGTCAAGAGCGTGAACACGCTCAAGGACGACGTCACGCTGGCGGCGGGCGCTAACGTGACGCTCACGCCCAGTGGCCAGACACTCACGCTGGCGTCGCCCGCGGACTGGCACTTGGGCGGCAACAGCGGCACCGTGCCGGGCACCAGCTTCGTCGGCACCACCGACTCCCAGCCCTTGGAGTTCCGGGTCGCCAACCAGCGGGCCTTGCGCTTGGAATACAACGGCGGTTGGCCGAATGTCATCGGCGGCAGCGGGGCCAATACTGCGGGCACACTGGTTTATGGCGGCACCATTTCCGGCGGTGACAACAACATCCTGATGTCCTCCACCAAGGCGCTAAATGGCGCCACCATCGCGGGAGGCAAGGAGAACACCATCGAACCCTACGGCTACTTCACCACCATCGGCGGTGGCTACATCAACCGCATCCAATACGACGCGGACCAAGCCACCATCGCGGGTGGCGGACAGAATCTCATCGCCACCAATGCAGACTGGTCGGCGATCGGCGGCGGCCAGATGAATGTGATTGGGAAAGACGCTGCTTCGGCAGCAATCGGTGGCGGCGAATACAATGCCATCGGCACCAACGCGACGCGGTCTGTCATCGGCGGTGGCGCGCGGAACAGCGTTGGCTTGAATAGTTGGGGACAACCGCATCCGTCCTCGGATGAGGGGGTCGGGAGCACCATCGGCGGAGGGATATCCAACACCGTGAGTGGCTGGAGCGGATGGGGTGAGATTCCCTCTCCACCGGCGAACTTCGCAACCATCGCAGGTGGCTTGTTCAACATGATAAGCGACTCCAAGGGGAGCAGCATCGGCGGCGGACAGCAAAACGGAGCCAGGGGTGACTGGTCCACCGTCGCCGGGGGCAGAGGCAACTATGCAGTTGGCGTGGGTTCGGTGGTTGCTGGTGGCGAGGAAAACCGTGCATCGGGCGCGGGTTCGGTGGTGGCTGGCGGTGGGTATGATGGCAGCAGTGTGATGGGGAACACGGCCAGCGGTGGCGGTTCTGCGATCGGCGGCGGCACGCAGAACGTGGCGGATGGTTCCCGCAGCACCATCGGCGGCGGGCATAACAACGCGGCCACGAACTGGTGTGCCACCGTGCCGGGCGGAGCTTGGAACATCGCCGGCGGCGCGGGCAGTTTTGCGGCGGGAGCAGCGGCGAAGGTCCGCCATGACGGCACCTTCATGTGGAACGACAACAGCGCAGGGGACTTTATCTCGACTGGCAACAACCAGTTCCTGATCCATGCCAACGGCGGCGTCGGCATCAACACCCCCACCCCGACCGCGACGCTCAGCGTCAACGGTACGGCCAACAAACCCGGCGGCGGTGCCTGGACCACCTATTCCGACGAGCGGCTCAAGAAAAGCGTCCAGCCGCTCTCCGGGGTGCTGGAGAAGTTGCTGGCCTTGCGCGGCGTGAGCTTCGAGTACAAGGAACCGGAGAGAATCCACGAGCTGCCAGGCGAGCGCATCGGTATGATTGCGCAGGAGGTGGAAAGCGTGTTTCCCGACTGGGTGGAAAGCGGGCCGGATGGCTTCAAACGGCTGACGTTCCGCGGCTTTGAGGCCCTGACGGTCGAGGCCCTGCGTGAACTGCGCGAGGAGAAAGACAGGCAACTCAAAGCGAGGGAAGTCGAGGTGCAGAAATTGCAGGCCCGGTTGGAACGGTTGGAGCAACTCATTAGTGCTCGGAACGGAGGTGGCCAATGAAGACCCGCCACGTCGTAGGACAGGCGTCGCGCCTGTCTCCATCATTCAGCAAGTCAGAGACCGGCTGGAAGCCGGTCCTACTCGGCTTGATGCTCTGGCTGGCACCGTTGGCCCTCCCCGCCCAGACCTATTTCATTGACTGGTATAAGGTCGCCGGGGGCGGTGGCACCAGCACCGGCGGCGTCTATTCCGTAAGTGGCACCATCGGTCAATCGGATGCCGGCGGGCCGCTGACTAATGGCGTCTATTCACTCACCGGCGGTTACTGGGCGCTGCCCATCGCCGTGCAGACTACCAACGCGCCGACGTTGGCGATCATTCCCGCCGCGCCGGGCTGGGTGGCGATTTCGTGGACGCCACCCACGCCCGGCTTTGTCTTGCAGGAGACAACCAGCCTCGGGACGACGAACTGGATCAACTCGCCCAGCGGCGCAACCAATCCTATAACCGTCCCCGCCGTGCCTCCGTCCAAGTTCTATCGTTTGAACAAGCCCTAAACCAAATCCAATGTCCACTTTCCGGTAACTAAAAACTAAACACTAAACACCTATGACAATTAACATCACACAGCACACGTCACGCCTCCTGAGTCACCTATCGTCCGGCGCGCTCGCGCTAAGTCTTACCTCCACCGCCTTGGCCCAAGGCACCACCGCCTTCACCTACCAGGGGAGGCTCACGGACGGCGTGAATCCCGCGACCGGAATTTACGATCTAGGCTTCACGCTCTACGACTCCGCTGACGGTGCGGGCACGGTGGGCGACCCGGTTCCTAAGTTGGGCGTCGGCGTCACCAACGGCCTCTTTACCGTCGCGCTGGACTTCGGCGCGGGCCTCTTTAACGGTTCGTCGCGCTGGCTGGAAATTGCCGCCAGAACCAACGGCGCGGCCACCTATGTCACGCTGGCCCCGCGCCAACCACTCACGCCGACGCCTTACGCCCTCTACGCCGCGGCGGCGGGCAGTGTGCCGGCCGCGGGCCTCACCGGCACGCTACCGGACACCCTGCTCTCGACCAACGTGGCCTTGCTGGATAGCAGCCCCACCTTCAGCGGCACCGTGCGGGCCGCGCAGTTTCAAGGGAATGGGGCGGAGCTGACCAGTCTCAACCCTACCAACCTGGCCGCCGGAAACGTGTCCACAGCGGTGAACTTCCTGTCGCCGTCCGGGGTGGGCATCGGCATGAGCACTCCAGGTTTCCCACTGAACTTCGCGACCAAAACCGGCGACAAAATCTCGCTCTATGGCACCGGCCCCAACCACTACGGTTTTGGGATACAGGCTGCCTTGCTTCAGATTCACGGGGCGGCAGCCAATGCAGACATCGCATTTGGTTACGGTTCCAGCACCAACTTCACTGAGCAAATGCGCATCAAGGGCAATGGCAATGTCGGCATCGGCACCGCGACGCCGGCCTGGCCGCTCGATGTGCGGGCGGGGGAGGCCGTGGGGCGGTTCCTCTCCACGAGTAGCAACTCCGTTTCGTTCCTGGAGTTAGGGAACACCGTCGCGTCCGCGTTGTGGCTGGGGGCCATCAACTTCAGCAGCAGCGACACGACACCGGGCCAGATCTCCTACACCACGAACTCTGGCCTGACCTTCCGCGTGGGTGGATCGGAGCGGCTGCGGATAACCCCCGAAGGCAACGTCGGCATCGGCACTAACGACCCCGCCGGAGCCGCCTTGAGCGTGGCCGGCACGGTGCGGGCACCCCAGTTCCAAGGCAGCGGCGCGAGCCTCACCGGTCTCAATGCCGCCCAAGTTACCACTGGCACTCTGCCGGATTCACAGTTGCCCGCCAGCGTGGCCCGCACCAATCAGGTCTGGCTGCTGGGCGGCAACGTCGGCACGACTGCGGGCACGCAGTTCCTCGGGACGACCGACAACCAGCCGCTGGAATTGAGAGTCAACAACCAGCGCGGGCTGCGGCTGGAGCCGACGGGCAACAATGACACGGTGAACGTGATTGGCGGTTCGGCGCGCAACTCCGTGGGTGCGGGGGCGGTGGGCGCGACCATCGGCGGGGGCGTCCTAAACACGATTCAGCCCAACACCGGCTACGCGACCATCGGCGGGGGTTTCCTAAACACGGTTCAGACCAACGCCGGTCGCGCGACCATCGGCGGGGGCTACCAAAATACGATTGAGACCAACGCATACTACGCGACTATCAGCGGAGGCTCCGGAAACACGATCCAGCCCAGCGCCTCCAACGCGACCATCGGCGGGGGCTTCGGAAACACGATTCAGCCCAACGCCCACGAGGCGACCATCAGCGGGGGCTCCGGAAACACGATTCAGACCAACGCCACCTACGCAACCATCGGCGGGGGCTTCGCAAACACAATTCAGACCAACGCCACCTACGCGACCATCGGCGGGGGCCTTCGAAACACGACTCAGACCAACGCCACCTGCGCGACTATTCCCGGCGGTTTGAGCAATGAGGCCACCAACTACGCTTTCGCTGCGGGTTACAATGCGCACGCGCTGCACACCGGGGCCTTCGTCTGGAGCGATGGCAGCGGCACCGAAACCGTGTCCACCAACGCCAACTCGGTGACCTTCCGTGCCCGCGGTGGCTATCGCCTGTTCTCGAGTTCCGTCACTTCGGGCGTGTTTCTCGCCGCGGGCAGTGGAACCTGGACGGCTATGAGTGACCGCAACGCGAAGGAAAACTTTGAAGCAGTCAATCCGCGGGAGGTGTTAGACAAGGTGGCCGCCCTGCCGGTGAGCCGTTGGAACTACAAGACCCAGCTCGCCAGCGTGCGCCACGTCGGCCCGATGGCGCAGGACTTCCAAGCCGCCTTTGCCGTCGGCGAGAGCGACACCGGCATCACCACCGTGGACGCCGATGGCGTGGCGCTGGCAGCGATCCAGGGGCTGAACCAAAAGGTGGAGTTTGAGAACCAATCCGTGCGCTCCGCCTTGGAGGCCAAGGATGCGAAGATCGCCGAGTTGGAACAGCGGCTGGCCGCGCTCGAACAATTCATCAAGCATCAAACTAAGTAACCCAAACCAAGAAAAACCGATGACAAACCCAGGGTGCCGACCTACTCTTCACCGAGCCGGCACCGGTGGGAACCTGTTTTACCGGTTGCCCCAGCCGTGAAATCGGCGGGCGACCGCACCGATGTCGGATAAACAAATAACAAATAACAACGAAAGAAAGAACTCTATGAGTAAGAAACACGTCCTTACGGTAATCAGTCTAGGTTTGCTGGGTAGCGCCGCGCTGGCCCAACCGGTACCAGTCGGCACGGCTTTCACCTATCAGGGTCGGCTGGTTGAAGGGGGCCAGCCAGCCTCGGGCTGGTATGCCATGAGCTTCACGCTCTGGGACGCTGGCACCAACGGCCATAGCCTGGGCCAGCCGCAGCTTGAAGACCGCGTGGCGGTCAGCAAC
>CAINDV010000525.1 GCA_903847485.1 uncultured Verrucomicrobiota bacterium | reverse complement strand
CTGGCGGCCAGGGGCAAGGCTTTGAAGGGGCCGTCCACTTTCAGCACGGCCACGTCGTTGGCCTTGTCGGCTTTCACCAATACGGCGGGATAGGTCTTGCCCGCAACGGAAACCTGAATCCGCCCGGCCTTCTCGACGACGTGGGCGGCGGTGAGCAGGTGGCCAGCGTCGGTGATGAAGAAGGCGGTGCCGGTGGCTTTGGGGGCTGGCTTGGAGCCAAGCTCGTTGACGGAGGCGGTGCCCGGCTGTTCCGTGCGGGCAACGAACTCGCGGGAGAGCCGCTGGGCTTCGGCGATTTGGGAGGGGGTCATGTCACGACTCACGATGTCGAGATTCTTCCACGCAAGCTCGGCTGTGTCGCTGTCACTGCTCGCGCCCGCCAAGTTATACCACTTGTAAGCCTCCACGTAGTCGCGGGGCACACCCTCTCCTTTCCCGTAATGAACGCCCAAGTTGTTCTGAGCTCCATTGAGGCCCTGATTTGCGGCTCTTCGTAGCCACTTGATCGCCATGCCGTAGTCCCGCAGGACGCCTTTGCCGTTACCGTACATCAGGCCCAGTGCCGCCTGGGCCTCTGCGTCCCCTTGGTCAGCCGCTTTGCGGAACCACTTGGCGGCTTCGGTCCAATTCTGAGCAACAACCCATCCGTTACGGTAGCTGGCACCGAGGCTACACTGCGCCCAAGCGTCACCTTGAACAGCAAGCTTGCGTAGGTAATTCAGCCCAGACTGGGAATCCGCCCCGGCAAAGTAGCGTTCGCTGCCCAAGAAGTATTCATTGTAGCCTCGCTCATGCGCCACTTTGAGCCACCGCAGACCTTCCGCGTCGTTTTGGGGCACGCCGTCGCCGCCAAAATAGCAGAGGGCAAGCTTGTATTCTGCCGAGCCGATGGCCTCATCAACGCCCATGTCCGCCGCGCGACGGAACCAGCGCACCGCTTCAACGCTGTTGGAATCCACGCCATCGCCTGACTGGTAACTCTTGCCGAGGTCGTAGCAGGCTGAATATGCCTCCCATCCCGGTGTTTGGTGAGCAACCTCAAAAAACCACCGGGCGGCCTCGGCTGCGCGCGGCTGGAACTTGGGATTAAAGTTCCGTCCCCCAGGCGGGCCATGAATGCTGGCCAAGCTGCTTTGCGCGGAGGCAAGTCCTTGCGTGGCGGCGAGATAATACCAACGGGCGGCTTCGACGCAGTTAGTTTGGCGCTCAAAATTCCTGCCATGTCCCTGCTGTGCGGCAGCCATGCCGGCCTCAGCGGCTTGGCGGATTAGTTCGGTCGCACGGGCCTGGTTGCTTTGAACCAAGTCGCCCTCGTCGTGGAGTAACGCCAAGGCAAATAGAGCTTGAGGATTGGTGCGCCCGGCATCGGCCTTGAGCTTGGGAAGCGCGGCCAGGGCTTTCGCCCGCCAGTGCTTGGCCAGAACGGTGTCTGGCGACGGCTCGCCAGGTGATCTTCCAATCCACCGCACGAACTCCGCACCGAGAAACTGCTTGGCAACATCGCTTTTCAATTCTCTCTCAGTCATAGCGCCCGCACGGCTTACTTTGAAAACTCGGCCATTCGTTGCCTCTGGAACCTCCCATGCGGAGATGGTCGCCTGGAATATCCGACTATTGGTCACCCGTAGTTCAACACCCACTTCCTCAAGTTTCTCGGCGAGTTGGATCTGTGCTGGCACCCAGCCGTTGGTGGCCGCGAGCCGTTCCCAGAAGGCGCGCTCCGTCTTGTTGGTGCCGCTGCACAGGGAAGCGGCGTAGCCGTCGCCAGCCAGGGCGGCGGCGCGCAGCCGGAATTCCGAGCAGGGCGCATTGGTGTAGAGGGGTTTCTCCAGACGGATGTGGTTGGTCCGGGCATCTTCAGAGTACGCGACGAGGGCTACCTCTAGATCAGAAAGCACCACTTCATCGTATTCAGTGTAGTACCGCCTTGAAGGGTGCTTCGCAGCGGCTTCCTTTTCGGCAGCAGATGCGGCGGGCGGGGCGGGCGGGTTCGTGGCGGCAGCCTGCCCGCGCAGCAACGGCGGCGCGGCACAAGCGCCAGCCAGTAGAGCCAGCGCGACGCAGAGGGCCAGCCGGTTTCTCCCGGCCAGCGGTGCTGTCGATCGCCGTTTCATGGGGCGAGCATAGGCAGGCATGATATGGCGCGCGGTCGGGCCGAGGCGTGGATGTGCCGGAGCTTGGTTGGTCTGCGTCGCTGTGTTGCTCATGATTCTCCGTTCATTGCTATGGCCGTCGTCGTTGTCCGTTTAATTTCCCCCCGCAATGTTGCAGGTAGCGGCATGTTGCCCTCCCCGCCTGGTGTTTTCAAGCCGGACGTGCAGCGGCGGCGCGGAGCAGCGCCTCGACGCGCTGGCGCAGTGACTCATCGCTGGCGCAGGCTTGGCGGAGATAGTCGGCGCGGCCGGCGGGCGTGGGCAACGCCAGGGCAGCGTGGAAGAGGGTTTCTTCGCGGGATAGTGGATTGCTCATAGTGTGTCAGTGCCTTTCTATTTAACCATGCGTGATTGGAGAACAAAAGAACTTACACCCGGTCATGATTCTGATTCAGAGCGACCACGCCAGCCGCCGGATGGCAACGGGGAGGCTGGCCCGGTGGGACGGCTGGTGCCCAGGCAACCGGGGTTGGTTGGGGCGCACGGCAGGAGCGCAACCTTGTAAGGCAAGGGTGATCATTACCACGGGAACAGTGCGGAGCATGGCCGGGCGGACTGATCCGCGAGCGGCAGAGATGACGAATGTTTGTATCTTCATAACTTGTCAGTGTTGATGTTGTTTGAGTTACTTGGACATCACCTATCGGGATGCCCTTCCAACCGACAATGCGTAATCCCGGCGGAAAAGGGATCACACCTCACGAAAAAACCGGACCACCCTTCCATGCGTAGGGCGGTTTTCCCGGCTGGTCAGCCCCTCATCAGCATCGCTGCGGCAGCCAAACAAACGCTACTGTGACGGCGGTGGTAGAGTCTTGAGTCTCTCGCGGTCCAAGCCTTCCTTAGCCGTAACCAAACTGACAGTGGTAGGGCGAGGCTCCTGCCGAGCCGCGCTGAGCTTGGGGAACGGACAGTTGACCGCCACTTTGTTGCGTCACTTTTCAGTGGTCGGTAACCGCATAAGAGAATGGCGGCGGAACCCACGCCTGGCGCGGCGTGACAGGAGCCGAGACCTACCACCGTCTGCATAGTTACAGCTTAGGCACCGGCCCGGCGGGTGCCGTGGATACCGCCGCTCTTGCCGGTGTCGCCTGCGACGATCTTGCGTAGGAATAGCTTTCTGTAACCACCGTGAAACAGTAGGTTGCTCCGCCATGAGTTCCCAAGAAACTATGCGGGTTTGGCTGGAAACCACCGACGGCGAGCGACTGTCCATTACCGGCAACCTCGCCGTCGGCCGCAGCGCGGGCAACGAACTGGTGCTGGCGGACGACCGCGTCTCGCGACGGCATGCGCTGGTTCACGCGCAGGGTGAAAACGAGTTCTGGCTGGTGGACCACGGCAGCCGCAACGGCACTTACCTCAATGACCGCCGCGTTCAGCAGCCCGTCCGCCTGCGGGACGGCGACCGCCTCCGCGTGGGCGGCTCGGTCTTCACTTTCCGCCAACTGGGCAGCGCGGCCGGCGGCTTCACCACGGCTGGCAGCACGGAACAGACGCTCGCCGATGTGCGCTCCGCCGAATGCTGGTTGCTGGTCGCGGATGTCGCTGGCTCCACGCAACTCGTGCGCAAGGCGGCACCGGATGAGGTAGCCATGCTCATGGGCCAATGGTTTCTCCAGTGCAAGCAACTGATTGAAGCCGCCGGCGGCACGATGAACAAATACCTCGGCGACGGCTTCCTGGCCTTCTGGCACGCGGACGCGGTATCGGCGGAGACCATAGCCAGGTGCGTCGAAGCACTGCGGAAATTACAGCAGGTAGCGGAACCTCCGTTTCGCTTCGTGCTGCATCGCGGCCAGGTGTATCTCGGCGGCGCGGTTTCGTTGGGCGAAGAAAGCCTCTCCGGGCCGGAGGTGAACTTCGTCTTCCGCATGGAGAAGCTGGCGGGGACAATGGGCGAAGGGTGCTTGCTCAGCGAGGCGGCGGCGCAAAGACTCAACGGAATCCTGGCTTCCCATTTCGGCGGGGAACACGCGCTTGCCGGTTTCGAGGGGCGCTTTCAACTGTTCACGGTTTGAACTCCGTGGGTGCGCCATTAGCTTTGCCGCGGCCCCAGCAGGGCCGTCACCGGCAAGCGCCGAGCTGCCTCGGCGAGGTGGCGGAGAAACTGAGTTCGTTCAATCATAGCGCCGACTAAGCCGCGAAATCTTGGAGAGACAATCCGAAAAACGCCTCTTCAGGCATGTGTTGGTGGAATTTCATTGGTTCTGCGGATAAAGGTCTACTGGGCTCGCTAATTGACTCAACCTACCCCAAGGGCTTGGGGTTGCCACCGCAGAGTTGTTTGTAAGGCGCTGGGGAAACCACCACTGCCTGCTGCACCAATCGATAAAACAGTTTGCCGCGGGAG
>CAINDV010000524.1 GCA_903847485.1 uncultured Verrucomicrobiota bacterium | reverse complement strand
CCCTGTAGGAGCCGACGTGAGGAGGCTGGGGAAGCGCTCAAAACCAAGCCTCCTAACGTCGGCTCCTACAGGGTTGGGAGCGAGCCTCGATGGCAAGTCATTTGTGGCCGAGTCCCTAGTGCCTTGGCGGTTCATGCGCCACCTCCGCCCGCCGGTGCCGGGCCAGCCCCCGGAACGTCGTCAGTCGGCAGCGGGTCTGTCTCATGGCGCGGCGGTTCGCCCAGGCGACGGCATAGCTCGTTGATCTCCTGTTTCAGTTCGATCATGCGCAACTCCCGGCCAATCATGGCGCGGTTGAAGAGTTCCAGTTCGGCGTTGCTGGCGCGGAGGGCCTCCGCCTTTTGCCGCAGCGCCGTCTCGGCCTTTTTGCGCGCAGTAATGTCGTATAAGACCACAAGGTGCGTGCCGGCAAAGATGCCGGTTAGTGGCGCTGCCCCGTCCAGCGCGATCCGCTGCGAACCATCCTGGCAGCGGATGTTCACCTCGGCAGCCTCGAAAGCCGTCCCTTCCTGTAAGGTTTGGTTGAGTCTTAGTTGCCACGAGGTCTTAACCTCGGCTTGATAGGTAGGATCGGGATAAGCCTTTTGCCACCAAGCAGCCAAGGTGGGGATGTCCCCGAGGGCGTAGCCGTAAGTCTTGGTGAACTCGCGATTCACATAGGTGATGTTGCCCTGCTCATCATTGATGGCCAACGGTACCGGGGAACAGTCAATCACACTGCGGAGCTTCGCCTCACTCGCCCGCAGTGCCGCCTCCGCCTGCTGGCGCTGGGTGATGTCGCGGATGGAGCAAAGCAACACGGCTTCGCCCCGATGGGTGAACGGCGCTATGTGGACTTCAATCGGGAGCGGCGTCCCGTCCTTGCGGAGATTAACCGATTCCGCCGCGTAGGTTTGCCCGGCTTGGATGGCCGCCAGCGACGCTCTAACTTTCCAGACATGCTCCGGATGCACGAATTCGCTGCCATGCTTGCCCACGAATTCATCGTGCGGATAGCCATTCATCCTACAGGCCGCGGGATTGGCATCGCGGACATGGCCATCGAGGCTGACCAGCAGGATTCCATCGGCGACATTCTCGAACATGCCGCGGAAGCGATGCTCACTTTCCCGTAGCGCCTCTTCCGCCTGCTTGCTGGCGGTGATGTCGGTGGCGATGCCCTCGATGATGAGGTCGTCACCCACCTGCCGGCAGCCGATAGAGCGATCCCGCAGCCAATGCCACCGCCCCGCCGAGTCTTTGATCCGGTATTCGAGGTCGAAAGGCTCGCCCGTGGCGTATTTCTGGAGGGCGAGGCGAATTCCCTCCAAGGCGGCCGGCTCAATCGAATTCTGCCAGAGGAGAGGATGCTCCAGGAGATGCTTGACGGAGTAGCCCAGGACGGCTTCCGCGTGAGACGAATAATAGAGGCCGCCCCGCTGGTTGGAAAACGTGTAGATGATGTCTGGGGCTCCTTCCACGAGCCGGCTATACTTGGTTTCGCTCGCCTGCAGCGCCGCCTCCGCTTGCTTGCGCTGGGTGATGTCGGCCGCCACGCCGCACATAAGGTTCAGCGCACCGTTCTCGTCGCGGATAGGAAAGCCCCGGTCCTGAATCCAACGCACCGAGCCATCCGGGCGGAGGATCCGGTATTCGACATTCCAGTTACCCTGGGCGTGCTCCTGCAAAGCGGCGTTGACCCGGTCCCGGTCGTCAGCGTGGATGGCTCCCGCAAAGGATTGCGGGTGTTGGTAGAGGCTCGCGCACGTCCGGCCCCAGATTCGCTCAAACGCGGGGCTGACGTATAGGATCCGGTCAATG
>CAINDV010000523.1 GCA_903847485.1 uncultured Verrucomicrobiota bacterium | reverse complement strand
GGGACAGGCATCCTGCCTGTCCAGTTGCGCGGTCAGTCACCGGGGAGATTTTTTCCGCAGGGCGAACCGCAACTGACCGGCTGGAAGCCGGGCCCACTACGCGGAGGCATTTCTACTTCGGAATTCGGGTTAATCTCAGCGCGGAGGCCGCCGCCTTTGTCGCGGCGGGCGCGGCGGGAAACGCAGTAGCTTCCACCCCGCCGCCCGAACTCGCACCCGACGTTCGCGCCAGCCTCCCGCCGGTCGCCACGCTGACGGCCGCTCCTGAGTCACGCGCCATGGCCTTCAGTCACTCGCCGTTGCCGGCGGAACGCCGGGCTCCGGTCTCGATGACCTTCCGCCTTCCGGCCGAATTGCCCGCGGCCCTCCTGCGCGTGGCGATGGAGCGCAAGTTGCGCGGCGAGCCGCCCTGCACGCAGCAGGACATCGTTGCCCAAGCGGTGCGCGAATGGCTGGAACGTAACGCGCCACGTAACTGAGGCTCTTGGTTGTAACATGGAAAGCTTCCTTCTCCGATCGGACATGCCTTGCGCCCATGAACCGAGCGCTGAGGAGGGTCGGTTCATGGGCAGCCTCGACCTCCAACTTTGGACGCCCATTGGGGCCATGAACCTGATAGCATCTCCCCCGTCCGCGCCGCGCGCAGCGTGACCGCAAGGCACTCTGATGCGCCCGCAAGGGCGGCTCGTTGGGGAGATTGGTTCCAGCCAGCGACACGCCTATTGATTGGTGCGCCCGATTTGGGTCGGCCTTCCCGCTGGAAAGATTGGTCCTTCTTTTCGATTCCTGGCCGGGCACGGGGGCGGATATTTCTGGAAAACCTCCGTATGACGACTCCCACTCTGCCGGTGCCCGATCCCACCGCCGCCGCCCTCGACGTCGGCAGCGAAACCCTCCACACCTCCCTCGCCGGCGGTCCGCCGAAAATCTTAAGCACCACCACCGGCCAGTTGCACGCCCTGCGCGACTGGCTCAAAGAAAACGGCGTCCGCACCGTGGCGAGGGAAGCCCCCGGCAGTTACTGGCTCTGCCCGTACGAAGTGCTGGAACAGGCCGGCTTCGCGGTCGTGGTCGTCAACGGCAAAGACGTGAAGAACCTGCCGGGCCGCAAGCCCGACAGGCAGGACTGCCAGTGGCAGGCGACCCTGCACGCCCACGGTCTGCGCCAGCCCGGCTTCGTGCCCCCGGCGCACCTCCGCCGCTTGCAGGATTACCTGCGGCTGCGCGCCGACCATATCGTGCTGTCCGGCCGCCACGAGCCACCCATGCAGAAAGCGCGGGAACGGATGAATCTCAAGATGCACGACGTGATCAGCGACCTGACGGGCGTGAGCGGCCGGAAGCTGGTCGAAGCCATTCTGCGGGGCGAACGGAATCCGGCGGGGCTGTTGGGACTGTGCGATCCGCAAATCCAGAAGAAGAAAGCGGATCGACTGCGTGCGGCCTTGGAGGGGACGTGGAAAGCCGAGCATCTTTTCGCGCTGCGGCAGGCGCACGAACTGTGGCGGTGCTACCAGCAGAAGATCGCCGAGTGCGACCAGGCCCTTAAGGCGGTGCTGAAGGAACTGGCCGGGCCGGAAGACCCGCAGGTGCCACCGCCGGGGGGCGACCAAACGCGGCGGAGTCAACGCCCCGCAGATCGCGGGGCTGCCTGGGTTGTTGTGGCGGCTGTGCGGCGGCCAAGACCCCACGCCGCTGCCGGGCGTGGCCGACTATGTCCTACTGCAACTGCTGGGCGAAGTGGGCACGGACCTGGGGCAGCACTGGCCGACCGAAAAGCACTTCACGGCGTGGCTGGGGCTGGTGCCCGGGAGCAAGCAAAGCGGCCAACGGCGGGGCCGCCAGAAGCGCTTGCGCAACCGGGCTGGGCGGCTTTTCTGTGCGCTTGCGCGCAGCGTGGGGCGCAGTGGGGACAAGGCGCTGGGCGGGTTTTACCGGCGGCTCAAGGGGCGGCGCGGCGGACTGTTGGCCAACCTGGCGCTGGCGCGCAAGCTCGCCGAACTGTTCTGGTGCCTGATGGTACATGGGCGGGCCTATGGGGAAGAAGGACTCAAGCAGTAGGAAGCCAAAGTGGCGCACACCGAACAACGCCTGCTACAAAAGCTCGCCGCCAAATACAACCTCCTGCTCCAACCCAAGACCGCCGAAGCCGGGCCTTTTCTTGGAAAGGCCAAGCTGCGGGTCAGGAGTTCTGAGGCTCCGATTCTCTTGAAAATTGAGCCTTGTTACCTCGGCTGCCACGGGGTTTGGCAATCGCCTCGGGATTAACTCTTTTCTTCGATCAATTCGCGGCGGGCACCACTGAGGAATTGTTCCACAAAAGCCGTCGAGTAAACGCCACGGCGGAAATTGGGATCCTGGAGGATGGCTTGCTGGAAGCCGATGGTGGTCTTGACGCCGGTGACCATGTATTCGCCCAGGGCGCGGCTCATCTTGTCCATCGCTTCGCGCCGGTCTTTGCCGAAGGTGATGAGCTTGGCGATCATGGAATCGTAATTGGGGGGGACGACGTAGCCGCCGTAGGCGTGGGTGTCCACGCGCACGCCACGGCCGCCGGGCTGGTAATACATGTCAATGCGCCCGGGGCTGGGGCGGAAATCGTCGAAGGGATCCTCGGCATTGATGCGGCACTCGATGGCGTGGCCCTTGAATTCGATGTCGCTTTGGGAATGCCTGAGCGGTTCGCCCATCGCGATCATGATCTGGTAACGGACGAGGTCAATCCCGGTCGTTTCCTCGGTGATGGGGTGCTCGACCTGGATGCGCTTGTTGACTTCGAGGAAGAAATAGTTGCCCTGGCCGTCCACGATGAACTCGACGGTGCCGGCACCGACGTAACGGGCGATCTCGGCGATGCGGATGGCGGCTTTGCCCATCTTCTCGCGCAGCTTCTTGTATTTGCCATCAATGAGCGGCGAGGGGGCTTCTTCGATGACTTTCTGGTTGCGGCGCTGGATGGAGCAATCGCGCTCGCCGAGGTGGATGATGTGGCCTTTCTGGTCGGCGAGGATCTGGAACTCGATGTGGCGGGGGCTTTCGATGAGCTTCTCGATATAGACGCCGGAGTTGCCGAAGCACTTCTCGGCCTCGGTGCGGGCGGTGTGGAAGCCTTTGACAAGCGAGATGTCGTTGTGGGCGACGCGCATGCCGCGCCCGCCGCCACCAGCCACAGCCTTGATCATGACCGGGTAGCCGATGCGCTTGGCCACGACGAGGGCGTCTTGTTCGTTTTCGACGATGCCTTCCGAGCCGGGCGGCACGGGCACGCCGGCTTTCTTGGCGAGGTTGCGGCTGAGGGCCTTGTCGGCCAACGCGTTCATGGCGTGGGAACTGGGGCCGATGAAGCGGATGTTGCAGCTTTCGCAGACGTCGGCAAAGTGGGCGTTCTCGGAGAGGAAGCCGTAGCCGGGGTGGATGGCGTCCACGTCGGCGATCTCGGCGGCGCTGATGATGCGGTCAATGCGGAGGTAGCTTTCCGAGGCGGGGGGCCTGCCGATGCAGATCGCCTCGTCGGCGAGCTGGACGTGCATGGAGTTGGCGTCGGCTTCGGAGTAAACCGCGACGGTGCGGATGCTCAGTTCCTTGCAGGCGCGGATGATGCGCACTGCGATCTCGCCCCGGTTGGCGATTAAAATCTTCTCAAACATGGCTGGGAACCGACCTGTGCGGGACGTTCAGGCGAAAAATGGGTTAAAGGGGCCGCAGTTTGAACAGCGGTTGTCCGAACTCGACCGGTTTGGCGTTGTCCACCAAGGTGGCCGTGACGATTCCGCGGGCCTCGGCCTTGATCTCGTTCATGACCTTCATGGCCTCGATGATGCAGACGACGGTGTCGGGATTGACCTCGGTTCCGATGTCAGCGTAGGGGGCGGATTCCGGGGAAGGCGACCGGTAGAAGGTGCCGATCATGGGCGACTTGATCTCCAAGTCCTGAGAGACGGGCAGGGCAGGGACGGCCTGCGCTTGGGCCGGGGCGGGCAACGCGGCGTAGGCGATGGCGCTGGGATCGTCCAAGTCGCGCACCACCGATCCGCCGTTGCTCGAACGTTTGAGGCGGATCTTGAAATCCTGCTTCTCCAACTCAAATTCCGATACGGCATTCTTCCGCATCAAGTCAATGATTGCCTTAATGTCTTTGAGATCCATGATGCTGTTGTCGTTAAAGTTTTGGAAACCTGCCAAACCATCTCAAACTCAGATCGGGCTTCAAGCGCAACTCGGACTTCAACTGCCGCACATTCCCCAGGCCGCTGCAACCGGTTGGAAAACTAGCGACATTCTCTTTGAAGGTCAAGTGACAAGTGCTCAACGGCCCGAAGCAACCACGGCATTTTCATATGCATCGGGAGCGGGCCCTAACCACAGGGCTCGCACTTTTTGCTAGACCCATCCCGTGTTTTCGAGTGAAATGGGCTGGGATGAAACCACTATCTGT
This sequence comes from uncultured Verrucomicrobiota bacterium, assembly GCA_903847485.1. Classification (GTDB taxonomy): domain Bacteria; phylum Verrucomicrobiota; class Verrucomicrobiia; order Limisphaerales; family JAJXZI01; genus CAINDV01. Next base: position 28 of record CAINDV010000523.1, on the reverse strand, counting down.
TGCCTGCCCAGCCTTTACCGCTGACCCG
>CAINDV010000522.1 GCA_903847485.1 uncultured Verrucomicrobiota bacterium | reverse complement strand
CTCTTCGAACAGTCGGCCCGTCACCCCGCCTTCCCCTTCCGCCTCCTCACCAAAACCACCACCATATGAAAAGACCTTGCCCACGCCGTGCGGAAGCCGCCGGCGTGGGGTTCCAAGGCGGGAGGCTGGCAGCCGAAGCCCGTCGGAGGGCGCAAATCAGATTTTGCATACGCCGGTTTCAGCCCGGAAGGGCAAAAGAGAAAAGCCCAGCGTTTCAACGCTGGGCCTGGGGCCGGGCAGGACCTCAGTCCCGTCAGGGACGGCAGAAAGGTGCTGACACTACACAGCCTTTCTATCGTCCACGTCGGGACTTGTCGCCAAGTTGACCCGCTGTTCCCAGCGTTAGAACGCTGGGCTATTCTCTTTCGCCCTTCCGGGCTGAAACCAGCGTATGCAAAACCTGATTTGCGCCCCCGGCGGAGAAAAGCGCACAAACGGCCTGCCGCCCGTTTGCGGAAGCATAGAGTCACTGCCGATGAACACGCCGCCGATGCCATGCTCCTTGAACTGCAGAGTGTCAAGACAGCCGTTTCCTATCCGGAGACAACTTCAAAACCCCAACTCCGGTAGGGCGACGCTCCCGCGGAGCCTCCGACTGCCCGAACCTCTCACCACACCATTATGAAAACCACCACCTCCCTCACCCCCGCCGCGCTCCGCTGACTATGTCTCTGCCGCTGTTCACCCTCGTCTCCGCCGCCCAGGCCACGCCACCGGTGGTCTCGAACATCCGCGCCTCCCAGCGGGCCGGCACGCATCTCATTGACCTCTACTACAACGTCTCCGATGCCGACGGGAACAGCCCGCTCACGGTGTATGTGACCGTGTCCGACAACGCGGGCGCGAGCTACAACTTGCCGGTGTCCAGTCCACGCTCACTCCAAGTGGAGCAAAGCGGCGCGGATGTGATCCTCTCTTGGCCGGTGTCGGCATTGAATTATACCCTCGTCTCAGTGGCCAGTCTAACCGACACCAATTGGTTGGCGGTGACTAACCCGCCCGTGCTCACCGAGCTGCGCCAACAGGTAACTAACACGGTCAACTCCGGCAGCCGGTTCTATCGCCTCTGCAAACCGTAAGTCAGGGGTGCTTCTTGGCCATAGGTACGCGAAGAGGCCCTTGCGGCCAACGCGGTCGAGGTCATCATCCAGGCGTTATGGCCGGGGCGGGAATCGTCTCGACCATGATGTTCTCCGCCAATTGCTGGCTGAGGCCGAGGCGGGCGTTACAGACCTGACAGATATGGGTGGATTGGCGGCTGACGAGCTTGATGCGCTGCTCTTTGCGCAGGCGATGGGGCACGTCGGGCGAGGTGACGAGTTGCTTGATGCACACGCTGGAGCCGGCCTTGACCGCGCTGAGCGGGCAGCGTTCCGGCTGGGCGCCCCGGCCCTCAAAGACATGGCATCTGGCTCAAAGACTGGATGTGGGACTTGATGTTATCCTTGGCACGAGGCTCCACCGTGGCGGATTTCTCACCGCCGGCCTTGTTCAGGCAGAAGGTCATCATGAGGGTAACCAGGATCGATATCCCCGTCACTGATACCATTTCCCGTTAACAATCGGTAATATGAGTCAGGCGGTAGCGTTTGCTTGCGAGTGGAGCCAGTGGTGGATCAGCGACAAGGCCCGTGCCGGTGTCTCCCAAAACGGGCGGAGCGCCTGGGGGAGCGTCTCCTCCAAGGCGTCGAGGCTG
>CAINDV010000521.1 GCA_903847485.1 uncultured Verrucomicrobiota bacterium | reverse complement strand
GATCTGCAGGAACTGGCTCCGGGCCAGGGCACGAACACGCCGGGCCGGAGGCCGGCGCTCCGGGGGGCGGCTCGGAGCCGTAGGCGTGGCCGACGAGTTGGATGAGTCCGGCGCAGTTATCCATTTTGCCCTGTAAAACGGGCCGGATATCCCCCGGCTCCGCCCCGAAGACGTCTTCCTCAACCGGCTCGTAGCCGAGGCGGGTAAGGATGTTCGCAACCCGCTGGCGCGTGCTGCCAAACTCACCGGTCACGGCGGAGATGAAGATGCGGGGTCTCATGGTGTTGGCCCCGGTATTTCACCCTCATTGTAGGCGCCGACGTAAGGAGGCGTTGCGGGCCAAAAGCGAGTGCCGCTTCGCCTCCTTACGTCGGCGCCTACAACGGGCCGGGGTTTCACGCTGGGCATAAATATCCAGGTCATGGCTGGGCGGTGGCTTCCAGGCCGGTCAAGTCTTCTACATTCGCCAGCGCAGCAAGGGCGCGGGTGTAGTTGCGGAGCTGGGCTTGGAGGGCGGTGAGTTCGGCGCGGAATTCGCGGCAGCGGGCGGCGTCCTGGAACGCGCCGGCCAGCGCGAGGCGGTGCCACCGGGCCGTGAAGGGGCGGATGATCTGGTTGAGCACCGGGATGGCGAGCTTGGCGAATTCGCCCGCGCCGGAGCCGTGCCGGCGAAGGATGTCGCGCGTCAGCGGGAAAAGGGCGTGGACGCTGTCCAGCGCGGTCTTTTCGTCGCCGTCCGCCGGCGGCAGGTGCTGGGTGGTGACGCGGGTGAGGAGTTCGACGTAAAGCTCCCAAGCAGCGGCGCGGTCGGGGTCGCGCGGGGCGAACTCGCCCTGGAGGAAACCAAGATTGAGCTTGAGGCTGGACAGGCCCCATTGTTCGAGAAAGTCGCGGCGTTTCACTGGGGCAAGGTGGCAAAGGCGGACCGGGCCGTAAAGCCGCTTTTCCATGCGTGCCCTGAGTCGGTTCGAGAGGGACAGGCAGACCCCTCTGAACCTCCCCGCAGATTCGGTAACGACTACGGATGGAAAGGCAAGGCAGGCTCAGCTCGAACTCCGAAGCAGGCGGGCGGAGAACAATAGCGGAACCGGCTTCCAGCCGGCCAGTTGGGCGACTGGCGACGCGGCAGGTTATTTCCGAGGCGTGGACTGCAAACTGACCGGCTGGAAGCCGGTCCCACTACGCGAAGCCATTTCCGCCTCGGAGTTCAGACTCACGCCCAACCTGGCTGGCCTGCCGTCGTCGTCGCCAAGCGCCCGCGCTGGCCGCGTTGACCGCCTTTTTTTGCTCCCGCAGACTTGTGCTAAGGAAGCGAAGTGCGCAAACTCACGCCGCGTTGGCCCGGTGCCGGGAACAAGCAAAACCATGTTTCCCCGCACCGCCTTGGCCAACCCGCAGTCAAACTATGAAAAAGAAACTTGTCGTGGTAACGGACCTCGCCGCTCTCAAGGCTTACCACCTGCACCAGCCCGAGCCCGACACCAGCCCGCGTCTGGATTTGGTCGAGGCGTTGGAGTTGAGCAGTGCCCATGAGAAAATGACCGACCAAGTCAGCGACCTTGGCGGACGCTTCGGCAAAGGTGGGGGCCTCGCCAGCGGTGCTTCCGCCGGCGAACGGCACAACTTCGAACTCGAGCATCGCAAGCGCCTGGTCCGTCAGCTCACGGACAAATTGAGCAAGTTGCTCAGCGCGGACACCGTGGTCACCTGCGTCTTCGCGGCCAGCAAGGAGATTCATCACCAGATCCTCGACGCTCTGGAGCCGCGCCTGCGCGCCAAAATCGAGCGCGACATCCCCGCGGACCTGACCAAGCTCAGCAAGAGCGAATTGCTCGCCCGCCTCGCCCATCCGGCCTAGCGCGGCGCTTTCCACCTTGACCCCAATTCCGTTACGCTTCGCGGCGCTCCGTAACTAGTCGCCCTCATGACTCGCGCCCCCAAAGCCGCCGCCAACGCGGAACTCCAGCGTCGCATCCAAGAGTTGATCGCCACCAAGGGCGGTGGCCATAACGCCGACATGGTGGCGGACATCATTGAGAACGCCCTCAAGCTGCTGACGGACGTGAAGGACAGCGGCGACGTGCGTGTGATCAAGACCGCCCTGCGCGAGTTGCGCTACGCCTTCCGCCTTTTCGCGCCTTACGCCCACAAGCGGAAGATCACCATCTTCGGCTCCGCCCGCACCCAGCCGAGCCAGCCCGAATACCAGCAAGCCGTCGAGTTTGCGCGCAAGGTGGTGCAGGCCGGGTTCATGGTCATCACCGGCGCCGGCCCCGGCATCATGCAGGCCGGCCACGAAGGCGCGGGCAAGGAGAACAGCTTCGGCGCGAACATCCAGCTCCCGTGGGAACAAAGCGCGAACCCCGTCATCCGCGAGGACGCCAAGCTGGTCACCTTCCGCTACTTCTTCACCCGCAAGCTGACCTTCATCCGCCACTCGGACGCCCTCGCGCTGTTCCCCGGCGGGTTCGGCACCATGGACGAGGGTTACGAGGCGCTCACGCTCATGCAGACTGGCAAGAGCCAGATCATGCCGCTGGTGCTGGTGGACTGTCCCGGCGGCAACTTCTGGAAAACCTGGGACAAACACGTCCGGGAGCACCTGCTGCGCGACCAGTTGATCTCGCCGGAAGACTTGAACCTCTTTCGCATCACCGACAGCACCGACGAAGCCGTGCGCTACATCACCCGCTTCTATCGGAACTACCACTCCACCCGCTGGGTGAAGGATCTTTACGTCATCCGCCTCCAGCACGCGCCCACTCCCACGGCCCTGGCGGCGCTAAACGAAGATTTCGCCGACATCATTACCGGCGAACCGATTCACGCCATCGCGCCCACGCCGGAGGAGATACTTGACCAGGAACATCCCAAACTGCCCCGCATTGCCTTCGGTTTCAACCGCAAGGGTTATGGTCGCCTGCGCCAGATGATTGACGCGCTGAACATGCTGTGACGCCCCGGCTCCCAGCGCCGTATTTGCCGCGAGTCGCCCTTCCTTGTGGAGCGTTATCCGTGTAGGCTGCGCCACCGGATGCGCCTGCTCGACCGCTATCTCCTGCGCGAACTGCTGCTGCCGCTGATGTTCTGCCTCAGCGGCTTCCTGATTTTTCTCATCTGCTTCGACATCTTCAGCCGGCTCGACAAGTTCCACACCAACCAACTCCAACTCCTCGACATCGCCCAATACTATGCCGTCCGCGTCCCGGAATTCCTCGTCACCATCCTGCCCGTCGCGCTGCTGCTTTCGCTGCTCTACGCGCTCACCAACCATTCCCGCCACAACGAATTGACCGCCATCCGCGCCGCTGGCGTCGGCCTTTGGCGCATGTGCGCCGCCTATTTCGCCGTCGGCCTCGCCGCCTCGCTGCTGCTCGGAGTGATCAATGAATTCTGGGCACCCGACTCCAACGCCCGCGCCGAGCGCGTCCTCAACCGCCGCCTCCAACCCCAATCCGCCGCAGGCCCGCGCGACCTCCATCTCAATCTCGGCTTCTCCAATGGCCGCGATCATCGCAAATGGCACATCGGCACCTACAACCTCGCCACCCACGAGATGACCGATCCCAAGGTTGACTGGCACCTGCCCGACGGCACTGACCGCGAATTGGTCGCCCGCCGTGCCGTCTGGACCAACGACGCCTGGACTTTTTTTGAAGTGCTGGAAAACACTTACGTAGCGGGTTCGGGCATTCCCACCAACCGCCTCCTACTGCCCGAACTCCGCTGGCCGGGCCTGACCGAAACCCCGGAGGTCATCAAGAGTGAAATCCGGATTCGTGAGCACCTCAGCCGCCTCAGCGGCAACGCCGACCTGCCCATCGCCGACCTGCTGGATTACCTCCGCCTGCACCCGGACCTGACCCCGCAGGCGGCGGCCCAGCTTCACACGCGACTTCAAGGGCGCCTGGCCGCACCGTGGACCTGCTTGGTGGTGATCCTCATCGCCATCCCCTTTGGCGCGGCGTCCGGCCGGCGCAACGTCTTCGTCGGCGTGGCCTCCAGCATCGTCATCTGCTTCGCCTATTTCGGCCTTCAGCAAGCTTGCCTGGCCCTCGGCGTGGGCCGACATCTGCCGCCCTGGCTGGCGGCCTGGGCACCGAACATAGCCGCTGCCAGCGTCGGCCTCTGGCAGGGCTGGCGGATGCGTTGAAGGATGAAATGAACAAATCCGAAATCCGAAGAGCCGGGTGCCGGACGTTAGCCGGCGAGCTTGTTCGCGAATCACCGGCCGGGAGCCTTGTCGGATTTCGGATTTCGAATTTAAGGCTTCCGCCCCCCTTCCCATCTACCCGGTCACGCAGGAGGCCCGGATGAGTGACCAGCAGCACAAGCTCGACGCCCTTCAGGCCGAAAACCAGCGCCTCCGTCTGCTTCACGAATGCGGCAACGCCCTACACGCCACGCTCGATTCGCAAGCCGCCCTCCATGTCGCGCTGGACCACGCGGTGCGCGCCGTGCGGGCCGACAGCGGCCTGATTTCGCTGCTTAACCCCACCAGCAATCTGCTCGAAACCGCCGTCCACCTCCACCTGCCGCCGGAAGCCGTCGCCAACCGCCCGCTCTGGCTCGGCGCAGGTCTCGCTGGCCGGGCCGCCCGCCAGGATCAACCCTTGCGCGTGGATGACTTCGCCCAGGATTCCCGCGAGCCGTTTCCTCCGCCCGGCATGAGTTCGGCAGTCGCGGCGCCCATCCACATCGGCGAGGAAGTGCGCGGCGTGCTGGTCGTCCATGCGCGACGCACCAGCGCCTTCACCGAAGCAGACGGCGCGTTGCTGTTGGACTTGGCCACACAAGCGGGACGGGTGCTACAGAACGCCTGGATCGCGGAGCAGTTTCGCCTCAAGGCCCGACTTTTTGAATCCCTGGCCAGTGTGAGCCGCACCATCAACACCGCCGTCAGCCTCGAAGAAGCCTTGCAAGCCATCACCCACGAGGCGCGCGGCCTGATGGGCGCGAAGATGTCCTCGCTCATGATGCTCGACGACACCCGCGAGTGGCTCGAACTTCGCGCCAGCTCCGGTGCCGGTCCGGCCTATGTCAACAAGCCGCGCCTCAGCGTCGCCGAAAGTCTGGTCGGTAGCGCCATCCGCCGGCGCAAACCGCTCCAGGAGGAAAACGTCCAGACCTCCACCCGCTACCAGAATCTCGACGTCGCGCGCCAGGAAGGCTTGGTCTCTTTGCTCACCGTTCCGCTGCTTTTCAGCGGACAAGCCATCGGCGTCCTCAGCGTCTATACCGACCGCACATACACCTTTTCCAACGAGGAAATCCGCATCCTTTCCGCCCTCGCGGAACTCTCGGCCATAGCCATCGAAAAGGCCCGGCTCTATGAGCGCGTGCTCAGCATCGAGGAGCAGTTGAAGCAAAAGGAAAAACTCTCCGCCCTGGGCTGGCTGGCCGCCGAGGTGGCGCATGAAATCCGCAATCCGCTCACCGTGTTGAAGATGCTTTACCACTCGCTGGACCTGAGCTTTCCCGAAGGCGATCCCCGCACGCGCGACGCCGAGATCATCAGCGCCAAGATTGACGACCTGAACCGCATCGTCGAACGCATCCTGGACTTCGCCCGCACCTCCGAACCGAGTCTGGCCGAAGTGAATCTCAACGAACTTGTCGAGGAACTCGCCCTCCTGGTCCGGCACAAACTGGCCAAGCAGAACATCCGCCTGGAGCGCCACCTCCAACCCGGCCTGCCAGTCTTCATGGGCGACGCCACCCAACTGGAGCAAAGCTTTCTCAACCTCGTGCTCAACGCCGCCGAGGCCATGCCACAGGGCGGCACTCTCACGTTGCGCACCCGCGTCGAGTCCGAGCCGGGTGCCGCCTGGCCGCTGCTGGTGGTGGAGTTCAGCGATACCGGCCACGGCATGGCCGAACCGCAGCGCGCCTTCTCCACTGTGCTCGCCACCACCAAGCGCGGCGGCACCGGCCTGGGCCTGGCCATCGTGCGTCGCGTCGTCGAGGCTCACCGTGGCCGTATCGCGCTGCGCTCCGCCCCCGGCCAGGGCACCACCGTCACCGTGACACTGCCGCTAAACCCGGGGCTGTGAGCGGCACCGGGGGGGATCAATCCTGAGATTCATTTCGCCCACGGAAGGACACAGTTGAAGCAACTGCCAGCCTGTCGAAAGCCACAACCCCCAAATCGCCGCCTGCGCCAGCCTCGGGGGGGCGGGCGGGCAGCTGACCCGCTTCGCTGGCACCGCGAGGCTGCATTTGGGTGGACGGCTTACCCTGGGTCGTGGCCTGGCTGAAGCAACCTCGCTCTGCGGCACCAGCCACGCTCGTGGCTGCCGCGAACTCACCACGAATTTCGTGGCCAGCGTCAAACCCCGAAGCTGCGACCGCCAAGGAACCAGAGGTCGGGAGCCAACGACCATGGCAGCGGGAGGGGAGCAAGCGGCAGCCCTCCACCAACTGGGGTTGACCCAATCCGCAGTGGACGAATCATCCCACCTGTCTCCACCGCCTCCGCTGGCCGTGAGGCGCAGGCGCTTGCAGTGGTAGGGCGAGGCTCCGGCCGAGCCGAGCTGGGCTTGCGGAACGGGGGTTGGCCGCCGCTTCGTCTGGTGTTACTTTTCAGTGACCGGCGGCCGCACAAGAGCAAGGCGTCGGAACCCGCGTTGGACGCGGCTCGGCCGGAGCCTCGCCCTGCCACAGTCTGTATAGTTACGGCTCAGCCCGGTGGTGCCGCCGCGCCGCCCTTACCGGGTTCATGGGCGCAAGGCAGGTCCTGTCCGGGCGGAGAAGGAATCTTCCCAGCCCCCGGAAAAGTTAGCGACCGGCGTGACGCCTGTCCTACGGTTGCAGGGGATTTGCGTAACGTGCTGATTTCTTGGGGGTTGCCGTCCACACACGGCCGTATGCGGAGATTCCCGGCTGTCGGCAGCGATTGCGCGAAGGTAAATCCACGTTACTCGGCGGTAAGTGGCGGCTGCAAGTTGAGGCGGGCGATTGATGGCGGGTAACGCCGGTTTTATCGGCACTGTGCGCCAAGCGCCCCAACCACCTTCTGCGCGGCGTCGGCCATGGTGCCGCCGCTGATGATCGTCAGGCCGGAATCGGCGAGCGTTTGCTTGCCGGCCACGACGTTGTTGCCCTCTAGGCGCACGACGAGCGGGAGCTTCAAGCCGGTTTCCTTCACGGCGGCGACGATGCCTTTGGCGATGACGTCGCAATCCATGATGCCGCCGAAGATGTTCACGAGAATCCCCCGCACGCTCGGGTCCTGGAGAATGATCTTGAAGGCTGCCGCCACCTGCTCCTGGCTCGCGCCACCGCCTACGTCCAGGAAGTTCGCCGGTTCGCCGCCGTAGTGCTTGATGATGTCCATCGTCGCCATCGCCAGACCGGCGCCGTTGACGAGGCAGGCGATGCTGCCGTCGAGCTTGATGTAGTTGAGGGAGAACTTGCTGGCTTCGACTTCCAGCGGCGATTCCTCGGCGAGGTCGCGCATGGCCAGCAGGTTCGCATGGCGGAACAGGCCGTTGTCGTCGAGGCCGATCTTGCCGTCGAGCGCCACGAGGGACTGCTTGCCGTCGGCGCCTTCCACGATGCAGAGCGGGTTGATCTCGACCATCGAGGCGTCGCTTTCCCACCAGGTCTTGTAAACGCCCAGCAGCAGCTTGGCGGCGGAATTGATCAAGTCGCCCTTCAGGCCAAGCGCCGCCGCCAGCTTGCGCGCCTGGAAAGGCATCATGCCGGTGGCCGGATCAATCAGTTCCTTGACGATCTTCTCAGGCGTGTGGGCGGCGACTTCCTCGATGTCCATGCCGCCTTCGGTGCTGACCATCATCAGCGGCCGGCTCGCGGCGCGGTCGAGCAACACGGCGCAGTAAAACTCCTTCACGATCTTCGCGCCGGCCTCGATGAGCAACTGGCTCACGACGCGCCCCGCCGGGCCGGTTTGTTTGGTGACGAGCGTCTGACCGAGCATGACCTGGGCGCGCTCGAATACTTCTTCAGCGCTGGCGCAGACTTTCACGCCGCCTTGCAGGCCGGACTTGAAGGTGCCTTTGCCGCGTCCGCCAGCGTGAATCTGCGACTTCACCACCACGCGGGCGTGGCCGGCAGCGAAGAGCTTCTCGGCGGCGGCGCGGGCGGCTTCGGGCGTGGTGGCGGGACTGCCCGCTGGCACGGCGACGCCGTATTGAGCGAGCAATTGCTTGGCTTGGAATTCGTGGATGTTCATGGCAAAAGAAAAGCCGCGCTCGACCATCCGGGCGGGAGCGACTGACCTATCTTGAAAAACGGCTCCCTCAGCGTCAACGGTTTTTTCCCAAAACCGGCGGTGCCAGGGCGGCATCAAACTTGGTGTCTGTCCTCTCCAGGTAGCGCCGACTTCCAATCAGCAAGGCCGTGAAGTGCCCAGCGCCGACATTCAAAAAAACTTGTTGGCATAAAAGGAAAACTCAACGTAGGCTTGAAGCAAGCCAGCCGGGAACTGAAGACTCTGTGCTCGCAAATAGCGGTTCACTGGCAATCATTAAAGCCCAAGCCGCCCTTGTGTTGAGACTGTTGTCTGCCCTCTCGAGAGCTGTCCATGAACTTAAGACTCGATCGCTCATTATGAAATACTACGTCCCATCATTGCATATTCCGGCATTGCTCGTCGCCATCGGCGGGGGTGCCGTGTCGGTGCGTGCCGCTGACACCAACCTTTACTCAGTCCCGATTCCGCCGCCGGCGGAGATCTTAAAGTTGGTCAAGCCTGCCCATCCCCGACTCATCCTATCCACCGAGGATTGCGCGAAACTCAAGCAACGCATCGCCAACGAAACGCAGCCTCGTCAGTGGCACGCGGATTTGCAGAAGGAGGCCGACTTAGTGCTAACCCGCCCGCCTTCTAAATATGAGATTCCTGACGGCCTCCGCTTGCTTGCCACCAGTCGGCGCGTGCTGGAGCGGGTTCGTCTGCTGGCGTTGCTGTATCGTCTGGACGGTGATCGTCGTTACGCCGAGCGTGCCTGGCAGGAGTTGGACGCTGCTGCGGCCTTCAAAGGCTGGAACACGAAACATTTTCTCGACACCGCCGAGATGACGCACGCCTTCGCCATAGGTTACGACTGGCTCTATAGCTATCTGACACCGGCCCGGCGCGACACGCTGCGGCAAGCCATCATCGAGAAGGGCATCAAGCCGGCCCTCAATGTCGTCAATGGTGAAATCCGGGGTGGTTGGTGGTCCAAGGCGACGCACAATTGGAACCAAGTCTGCAACGGTGGCATCGGCCTGGGTGCCTTGGCGCTCGCCGATGTCGAACCGGCGTTAGCGGGACAGTTCCTGGAGGCCTCGCTTAAGTCTTTGCAACTCGCCCTGCGCTCCTATGGTCCCGATGGCGCGTGGAATGAAGGACCGGGCTATTGGGGTTACGCCACGGATTACACCGTGGTCTATCTCGCCGCGCTCAACTCCGCCCTAGGCACAGACTTCGGCTTGTCGGGCTTTCCGGGCTTCAATCAGACGGCACTCTTTCCACTCTATGTCTGCGGCCCCACGGGATTGAGCTTTTCCTTCGCTGACTGTCACGCGGGCCGGATGAAAGCGCCGGAGTTATTTTGGCTCGCGCGCCGTTTTGATCAACCCATCGCCGCGTGGATGGAGCAACGGGTCACCGCACCGGAGGCGCTCGATCTTATCTGGTATGAGGAGAATGCGGAGAGTCCGCAAGCGACTGGTCTGCCGCTGGATAAGTATTACCGCGGCATGGAAGTGGCGACCTTTCGGGGCGCGTGGGGCGATCCCAACGCGACGTTCGCGGGACTGAAAGCCGGCGATAACAAGGCGAATCACAGTCATCTCGATCTCGGCACGTTTGTGGTAGATGCCTTGGGCGAACGCTGGGCGGAAGACATCGGCTCGGACGATTACAACCTGCCCGGATACTTTGGCGGGAAGCGTTGGGACTACTACCGCCTGCGCGCCGAAGGCCATAACACACTGGTGATCAATCCCGGCAAGGGCACCGACCAGAACCCGAAAGCTGCCGCACGGATGCTCCGTTTCGAGTCCAAGCCGGACGCGGCGTTCGCCATTGCCGACCTGACGCCCGCCTATGCCGCCGATGTCCAGCGCGCCGAACGTGGGCTGCGCTTGATCGGTCGTAAGAGTGTGCTGGTGCAGGACGAAGTCATGACTAAGCAACCGGCGGAGGTGTGGTGGTTCCTGCACACGGCGGCGAAGATTCAACTAGGCCGGGATGGACGCACGGCGGAGTTACAACGCGGCACTAAGCGGCTGCGGGCAATACTGCTCTCCCCGGCTAAGGCGAGCTTTGAAGTCATGGCCGCCGAACCGTTGCCGACCTCGCCTGTGGCGCTCCAGCAGGCTAAGAACAAAGGCACCAGCAAACTCGCGGTGCATTTGACGGACGTCACTGATTTGCGACTGGCCGTGCTCCTCGAACCGGTGACCGACGGCCCTGCCTCGACTCAACCTAGGCCGGTCAGTGTCGGGTCGCTGAAGGACTGGTAGGTGACGAATTCCTGAGCCTGTGGTATCGAGCTGGCCTGCCCGGTGAGGGCACCGGGCCTACAAGCTACGTCGCCCCTGTAGGCCGGATTCCCTAACCCGGCGTGCCCGGTTCAAACCATTTACCGATGACTATCGGTAGATCGCCGGGACAACCCCTCACCCGGCCTTTGGCCACCCTCCCCCTGAACCTGCGATCAACTGGCAGTGGTAGGGATGAGTGCGAAGCCTTGTTTCTTGGCCAGCTTGCGCAACAGGCGCGTTTCGGTTTCCAACACTTTGGCTTCATAGCTTTTGAGTCCTTTCTCGACGTAGTCCATGCCGTGGCGCAGCAACCGGTAGAACAACAGCGCCAGCTTGCGCGCCAGCGCCACGTTGGCCGCCAGCCCGCCCAGCCGCCCACGCAGCCTCCGGTAGAACCCGCCCAGCGCTTTGTCCACGCTTTGCGCCAACGCCCGCGCCGCCGCGCTGAACAGCCGCCCCGCCCGGTTGCGCTGTGCTTTGACACTCCCTTTGCGTTTGCCGCTTTGCTTGCGTCCGCCCGCCAGTCCCAGCCACGAGACGAAGTGTTTCTCGCTGGGCCAGCGCGTCAGGTCCGTGCCCTCTTCGCTGATCAACTGCAGCACCAGCGGCACGCTCAGCCCCGGGATTTGACTCGCGTCCCGTCCCCCGCACAGCCGCGCCACCAACTCCTGCAGCCGCTCGATCACTGGCGCGTTCTTCCCCGCCGGCTTGGCGGGTGCCAGTGCCACCGGCCCGACGGCCACCACGGTCCCGCCCCCGCCCGCCGGCGGCTGGGGAGCGGTCAGCTCCCGCAGCAGGGCTTCCAGTTCGCGGTCGCAGTCGGCGATCTTTTGCTGGTAGGTTTCCCACAACTCCAGTCCCTGCCGCAGCGCGAAGAGTTGTTCCTTCTTCCAGCACCCCCGCAGGCTTTCCTTCACCCGGTCGGCTTTCTTCTTCTGGATTTGCACGTCGCACAAGGCCAGGAGTTCGCCCGGACGGCGCTCGCCCTTGAGGATGGCCCGCACGACCTTCAAGCCGCTGACTCCCACAAGGTCGCTGATGACGTCGTGGAACTTCACGTTCATGCGTTCCAGGGCCTGCTGCATCTTCTGCACCTGGCTGGCCGCGCCGATCAGATGATTGGCGCGCAGCCGCTGGTAGTCTGGCAACTGCCGGATGACGGCGGGCGGCACGAAGCCACCGCGCAAGAGTCCGTGCGCGTGCCGCGTGGCCAGCCACTGGCAGTCGGCCATGTCGGTCTTGCGCCCAGGCACGTTTTGGACGTGCCGACCGTTGACCACCACCACCTCCAGCCCGGCGGCTGCCAGCACTTCGTAGAGGTAGAGCCAGTAAACGCCGGTGGCTTCCAGCGCCACGGAGCGGACGCCCTGCGCCACGAACCAGTCGCGCAACCGCTCCAGTTCCCCGGTGAAGGTGCCGAAGACCTCCGGCGTGTCGCCGGCGATGGAGACGTGGAGTTTTCGCTGCCGACATCAATGGCGGCGGCCTTGGGATCGAGTATGGGCAGGGCTTTCATGACGCGATGAGTTGTGAATGGAACCAATGTGTCACTCGCCGGGTGCCCGGTCGTCTTCTGAAGGACAAGCCTCCCCAGCGGGAACACCGCATGAGCGGCGTCACCAAACAATGCGCGTGCCGACGACCGGAACCATTCTCTCCCGCGGGCAATCCTGCCAGGCAAGACGCGCCAAAGGGTAATGCGGCCACACTGCGCCCAACGACTGACGCCGGGCAGCCTATCAGGTTCAGGGGTTCAAAGCGCGAACTTTCAGTTGGGGGAAATCTCTCCCCGGTGGACCACTGCCGTTTAGTTAGGCGGTTCATGCTTTTTGAAAACTCCAATTCTGGTAGGGCGACGCTCCTGCGGATCCGGCGCTGGGAAAAGGTT